>JAJZLQ010000090.1 GCA_021850605.1 Actinomycetes bacterium | reverse complement strand
TCGTCTGGTCCTGGCGGTGATAGCCGCCGCACGCAAGGCAGGTGCCGTTGCGGCCAACTACCTCCCAGTCGAGTCTCTCCTTGACGGCGCCGACGGAAAGGTCAGGGTCGTCGCCGTAAGAGGTGCTTACGCGGGCGATGAAGCATCCGTTCGCGGGGGTTTCGAAATCCGGGCACGCGCAGTGATAAACGCCACTGGAACCGCGGCCGGCAAATTCATGGACGGGACTTCTCTCGCCATCCGTCCGGCAAAGGGGGTGCACATCGCGCTGCCGCAGTCTGCGCTTCCGGCCAAGACGGCCGCGGTGCTGCCCGTGCCGGGCGACGACCGGACCATCTTCGTGCTGCCCTGGAATGACTACACCTACGTGGGCACGACCGACACCGACCTTGGTGACGAGCAGGTCGCCACGACCGAGAAGGACATCGCGTACCTCCTCGAGGCGGCCAGCGCGAGCATGGTCGAGCCGCTCCGGCGGGCGCAGGTTTCCGGCGCCTGGGTTGGCGTGCGTCCCCTGGTCGCCGACGTCGATCCGTCGAAGCCGGCCCGGGAGCGAACCAAGGATCTCTCGCGGCGCCATCGCGTGATCACCAGCGACCGCGGGGTGATATCTGTGATCGGAGGGAAGTTGACAACGTTCCGAAAGATGGGCGCCGACGCAATCGACGCCCTCGACCGGTTGACCGGGCGCAAGACAACCAGTGTCAGCTCGAAACTCTCCCTCGACGTCCATCCAGGCGCCTCTGCCGCCTCCCGGCAAGAGGCGGCCCTCTTTGCCCGTTACGGCTCGGCGGCCGCATCGATACGCGAGTTCACAGAGTCAGGGGATCAGGAGAAGATCTCCGGCAGCTGGCGCCTCTCGGCGGGTGAGACCGACTACTTCGTCGCCAGGGAGGACGCCCTGACCGTCAGCGATGTGCTGCTACGCAGGTTGCGGGTGGGAATCCTGGACGCAAACGCAGCGCTTGACCTTGCCCCCATGGTCGCCTCCCGGCTTGTCCAGCGCCTTCGACTCTCCCAGGAGGAATCCGATCAATCCCTGGCCGGGTTCCGGGCGGACCTGGAGCGTGAGCTTCCGGGCTCGTCGGCCTTGCAGGGTGGGCGCTAACATTTTCCCGTCGGCGAAAGGGTCGCAATGCCTGAGCGCTTGGTTCTCTGCATAGACCTAGGGTCTTCCAGCGTCCGTGGCTCGCTGGTTGACGAGCAGCTTTCAATTGGAGCGGCTTGGAGCGCGCCGCTTCCCGCCCGAACACCCGTGCCCAATTTCGTGGACTACGACGCCCTTGCGGTCGCCGCCGCGGTTGAACAGGTCTGCGATGCCGCTCTGGCTGAGGCTCGACCCGCGGCAATCGCCATAACCAATCAGCGCGCCACCACCGCCATGTGGAAGTCCGACGGCCAAGCAGTAGGGCCGATCCTTTCGTGGATGGACCTGCGCACCGCGCCGATGTGCCTGGCCCTGGCCGAAAAGGGTATTTCCATTGCCCCCAACCAGAGCGCAACCAAGGCTGCCTTCCTGGCCAGCCTGGTGCCCGAGGAGGAGCGCCCCGATCTGCGCTTCGGAACGCTGGACAGCTTCGTCCTCTGGCAGCTCACCGGTGGCCAGGTCCATGCGACCGATCACACCAACGCGGCTATGACCGGCTTCATCCAGTCGGTTAGCCTGGCTTGGGATGACCGGGTACTGGCCGAGCTGGGCCTGCCGCACAGCATCCTTCCCCAGGTGCTTCCGAGTGCCGGTGAGTTCGGGCACGCCCTGGGAGGCATCCCGGTGCTCGGTGTGGCGGGCGACCAGCAGGCATCGCTAATCGGGCTGGGCTGTCTCGCACAAGGTCAGGCCAAGGTGACCTTCGGAACGGGAACCATGCTCGACCAGATCCTGGGGACCGAACCTCCCCCGGACACGAAACGCAAACCAAAAGGCACGTTTCCAATAGTCGCCTACAGCCAGGGTGGCACCATCGTATGGGGAAGTGAGGCAATCGCCCTGGCCACCGGCTCTATGATCAACTGGCTGATGGCAACCGGCATAATGCGCACCCTTGAGGATGCCAACCGTTCCGACCCGGATTTTCGCGCCCACAGTGAGCTTCGGGTCGTGCCCGCCAACGTGGGACTGGGAACGCCGGAATGGGATTTCGGCGCGCGTTCTGTCATCACCGGCCTCGACCTTTCCACCACCTCGGCCGATATCGTGGCCGCCACGCTGGATGCCGTGGCCCAGATCGCGGCAGACCTGGTCGAGGCGACAGCGGCCGATACCGGACATGAGATCAGCCGCTTGCGCGCAGATGGCGCCATGTGCCGAAACAACGTATTCGTGCAGATGGTCGCGGATGCCTGCGGCATCGAGGTTGAGCTGTACGAGACCACCGAAGCCTCCACCCAGGGGGCCGCACTGCTGGCACACGCGCAGCTGGCCGGTGCCAACCTCGCCGAGTATGCCGGATCCTTGCGCCGATCACCGACCATCGTATCTCCACGGACTCCGCGTGGTGGAACGACCTGGAAGGCCCGGCGTGAGGCCTGGCGCGAGACCAAGGATCTTTCCCGGGAATCGATCCCGGAACTAAGCGCAGTCCACTTCTAGACAGTCTTTGGTGCCCGGGGTGCGGGCGCAGGAGGAATTGATGAAGATCGGTATCGTCGGGGGCGGACAGCTTGCTCAGATGATGATCCAGGCAGGAGCCTCTCTAGGGGTCTCCTTCGCCCTACTTGCCTTGGAGAGTGACGAGTCCGCTACGGCGATATGCTCCGAGGTTCATCGCGTCAGGGGCTTCGACCGAGAGGGGGTGGCGGCTTTTGTCAACGCCTGCGAATTGGTGACCTTCGACCACGAACTCGTCGATCCGGCCATCCTCGACTCGATACCCGGCGCGGAGGGAAAGGTGTTCCCCTCGGCTCGCACGCTGCGGATGAGCGCCAACAAGGCACGCCAGCGCGAGATGCTCCAGGCCGAAGGCATCCCCTCGCCTGAATTTGTGATCGCTCTCGATGCTTCACAGCTACGCGAGGCGGTGAACCGGATCGGCCTCCCGGCCGTCGCCAAGGCCGCGCACGGGGGCTATGACGGCCGGGGCGTCTTCTATCTCGACGGTCCAGCCGACCTGGAGTCGTTGCTGTCCAGACTCCCGGACTCCTTCGAGTTGATCGTAGAGCCGAAGCTGAACCTCGAGGCGGAGCTGGCCGTTCTGGTGGCACGATCCCGTTCCGGCGAAGTCGCAACCTACCCTGTTCTTCGGACGGTGCAACTCGACTCGGTGTGCAACGAGGTGTGGGCGCCATCCGAATTCGATACGCGCATAGAGGACACCGCCCTCGACTACGGCCGGCGCATCGCCGAGGCGGTCGGCTCCGTAGGAATACTGGCGATCGAAATGTTCGTCGTCAACGGCGAAGTCCTGATCAACGAGCTCGCACCACGGCCCCACAACTCCGGGCACCTTACCATCGAGGGATGCGCGGTGTCCCAGTTCGAGAATCACCTGCGTGCCGTCATGGATCTACCGCTCGGACCCACCACCCTGGTGGCGCGCGCGGCCGCCATGGTGAATCTGCTTGGACCGCCCGAACCGGTCGACCTCGTGGCCGGCCTGAATCCGCTGTTGAGGGTCAGCGCAGCCCGCCCTCACCTCTACCACAAGTCCTACCGGCGTGGCCGCAAGTTGGGCCACGTCACGGCACTGGCCGATTCAGTCGACGCTGCGCTTGAAATCGCGCGCTGTGGAGCGGCGGCGGCGTTATCCGTGCCGCGCGGCGCTTCATCCCGGTCGTCCGCAAACCGGCCGTAGAAATGGAAGGAGAAGCGGTGGGCAACCAAGCCGAAAGTGTCCCGGTGGTGATCGCCATGGGTTCAGACAGCGATCTGGGTGTAATGACCAAGGCCAAGGAGGTCCTTGACTCCCTGGGTATCCCCTCCCGGATCAGGATCCTCTCGGCGCATCGCACTCCCGCGGAGATGTTCGAATTCGCCAGGAATGCCCGGGCCACCGGTGTGAAGGTCATCATCGCCGGCGCCGGCGGCGCTGCACACCTTCCGGGTATGATCGCGTCTTCCACGACGCTGCCGGTGATCGGTGTGCCCGTAGCCCTCAAACACCTGGGTGGTTTGGACTCGCTGCTATCGATCGTACAAATGCCTCGCGGAGTGCCCGTGGCCACTGTCGCCATAGACAATTCGACCAATGCGGGCTACCTCGCCGCCCGCATCCTCAGCCTTGGCGACCCCGTACTGGCCGAACGCCTGGAACGGAGCGCCGCCGACGCTCGCAGCGAATCCCTGGCCAAGGATGCCGCCCAGCAGGAATGAAACAAGATCGCCCGCCGCAACCCCCCAGGAGCCTTGGCGGGCGATAGCTGATTATAAATCAGTTGTCCGAGCCGCCGCTGGAGCTGGAGTCCTTCGACTGCTGGTCGGTGTTGGGCTGGTTGGCATCCTGGGTTGTCGCAGTGACCGAGGTTGTCGAAGTTGTCGACGTCGTCGTCGCACAGCTGCCACTTGCAGCCCCCGCGGTTCCGGTGGTCCCCTCCCCTTCACGGTCGCACTCGGTCGAGGTGGATTCATGGTCGTCCGAATAGCTCGTGGCAACCGTCGGATTCGGCGTCACGACGGTAAGCGAGTTTGCCAGCGTGGTTGAAGTGGTTGAAGTGGTTGACGTGGAGGTGGTGTCGGGACTGGCATCGGTCGTCGATGTGGTGCTCACAATCCCCGCCGTAGTGGTGGTGACCTGATCCGTGGAAGGCTGTTCAATCGCCTGCTGGACATCGGGAGAGCCGCCGCTCGGCAAGCTTATTCCCACGCTCGCCGCAGTGAGCGACATTAGATGCTGGATGGATCCCGGGAGGGAACCGGTCGCGGCAGCGGCCGCGGTGCTG
>JAJZLQ010000096.1 GCA_021850605.1 Actinomycetes bacterium | reverse complement strand
TGGCATCACCGCCGGAACCATCTTCATGGCCTTCCATGGTTCGCAGGGGCCCCGCCTGGGACTTCCACAGATGATCCAGTCCCGCGCACAATTCGGCTACCGCGGAGTCATCGTGGCCCTCTTCGCAGCGCTCTTCACCTACCTGGCCTTCAACATCACCGACCAGGTCCTGCTCTCCCAGGGTTTGGCGGGCGCCTACCACTGGAATGCCGGCCTCATCGCCATCGGATCCGCCGTCCTGGCCGCGATCCTTGCCATCTACGGCCACGACTGGGTCCACCGGGTCTTCCGCATCCTGCTCTACATCTCGCTCCCGCTGGTCACCATCGTGACCATCGGCATCCTCACCGGACATGCCGGCGGCGGCCACCCCAAGGGCCATTACGGCTTCACCATGGTGGCGTTCATGGCTGAATTTTCCGCAACGGCTGCCTACAACATCACCTATGCTCCCTACGTCTCGGATTACTCGCGCTACCTGCCCGAGGAGACCAACAGCCGCTCCATCATCGCCTCGGTGTTCCTCGGCGCCTCGCTCGCCGCCATCTGGCTGATCTCCATCGGCGCATGGCTTGCAGTCAGTCTGGGGGCGAGCGACGGACTGGTCGGGCTCAAGACCGCGGGCAACAACGTCTTCAGCGGCCTCGGATCGGTCACCGCGCTATTCTCAGCCGCGGCGCTGGCCGCCACCATGGGAATGAACGCCTACGGCGGCTCGCTCACCTTGCTCACGGCCATCGATGCCTTCAAAAAGCTCAAGCCGACCCGCACGGTCAGAGTGGTGTCGATCCTCGGCCTCACAGTGCTCTGGTACCTGGTCGGGCTCTCCATCACCACCAGCGCCGTGAACACGGTCTTCACCGCGCTCACGCTCATGCTCTACCTGCTCATCCCGTGGACCGCCACCAACCTTATGGACTTCTTCTTCGTGCGCCGCGGCCACTACGCCATCACCCACCTCTTCGATCCCGAGGGCATCTACGCCAAGTGGAATTGGCGCGGACTCGTCGCCTATGCGGTGGGATTCATCTTCGAGATCCCCTTCATGGTCCTCCCCCAGTTGGGCAGCTTCAGCTACACTGGCCCTGTCGCAAAGGCGCTTTCGGGCACGGACATTTCCTGGCTGGTCGGGTTGGCAGCAACAGCAATCACCTACTTCATCGTCACACGAAGCCTGGACACGAGCCATGAGGCAACCGCGATCGCGGAGAGCCAGAGGCTCCTGGAGGCCACCTTCGGATGAATGGCGGCCCGTCCCGCTCCTTCCCGATTGGAACCAGACTTCGGCATGCCCGCGAAGCCAGTCAGCTAAGCCTGACCGAGGTGGCGGAGCGAAGCGGTCTCTCCAAAGGTTTCATATCCCGGGTGGAGCGGGACGACACCAGTCCGTCAGTGGTCAGCCTTATCGCCCTTTGCGAAGCGGTCGGGCTGACCATGGAGATGCTCTTCAAGGAGCCGCGAATCACGCTCATCCGCGCCGCCGACCGGCCACAGGCGGTCATGCCGGGAGAGGCGGTGAGCGACACGCTGCTCACGGCGGCGCACGAAGAGCGGATAACCGTAATAGAGACCATCGCCGCCCCGGGGGGCTCAGGTGGCGAGGAGCTTTACTCGATAGCCAGCGACTGCGAAGTCTGCTACGTGCTCGAGGGTGAGGTCGAATTCCGCGTGGCGGGAAGATCCATCCTGCTCGGGCCGGGCGACGCCGTGACCTTCGATGCGCAGGCACCCCACACCTGGCGCAACACCTCTCACAACTCCGGAGCCAGGCTGGTGTGGATCATCGCTCCGGCCCTTGCGGATCCGCTCAGCTATGCCCAGGTGGCCTCGAGCGACCCTCAAGCACAAGCCTGATATGAGAACCTCGGACGCGCAAGGCCGCGCACCCGGGCCAAAAGGAGAGCAATGAAGGTCGGCGCGGTTCAACTCGCCCAGGTCGCAAGCGACTACGAGTCCAACATGGCCCGGGCGCTTTCCGGCGCCGAGGCCTTGATGCGGGATGGCTGCCGCCTGGTGGTGCTGCCGGAGATGTTCGCGACCGGCTACCTGTTCTCCTCCCCCGAGGAAGCCGCTCCCTTCGCCCAGCCGGTCATGGGCGAGACCTATCAACGGATCGGCGCCCTCTGCGCCCGCTACGGCACATTTGCCGTTTACGGATACATGGAGCACGATCCGAACACCGAGACCCTTCACAACGCGGCGGCGGCCGTCGGCCCAGAGGGGCTGCTTGCCCGTTACCGAAAGGTCCACCCATTCGTGGCCGACACCACCTGGGCGGTCGACGGCAACGAGCTCGGCCCGTACTTCGAGGTCGACGGCCTGGTCGCGACCATCGCGATCTGCGCGGACGTGGAGTTCCCCGAGATCGCCGCACGGCGGCGCCACTACGACATTCTTTGCCTTCCCACCGCTTGGGTCGAGGAAAAGGCGCCGTCTTTCGTCTGGCTGGGCCGGGCGCGAGAAGCCTGCCGCTACCTGGTGGCGGCGGACCTGGCCGGAGTCGAAGCAGGGGTGAACTTCTCCGGCGGCAGCTGCATCATCTCGCCGGATGGACAGGTCCTGGCCGCACTGGATGCCGGCGACGGAATCGTATCGGCCGAAATATCCCGTGCCCCCGAGCGGAGTACGGCCGGGATTCCAACCTCCCTCCAGCTCTCGCTGCAGGCGTTCGAACCCGCCGACCTTGCCTTGCGTGCGCCCATCGCCATCGCCGAGCAGCACGACCTCCGCTTCGATCTGGCGGCGATGCGCGTGGCCGACCACGAATACTCGGCCGAGGGTCTGTCTCGGGTTGAGAGACTGCTCGCCGAGCACCTGCGTGGCCCGGCCAGCTGCGATACGCTCCTCGTAGCTCTCCCGCTCGTCACCCGCACCGACCATGGGGGCGATGACATCCTGGCCCTAGCCGCCAGGAGCATCGCCGGCCGCCTCGGCTATGCAGAGGTGCTGCTAGGCCAAGTCCTGCAAGGCCGACAAGGCCTGGAGCGCCTGATTGCCAGCTCGGCATGGCCCGATACTCGAAGCCAGGCCAAGGCCACATCCTTGACGGGCCTTCGCCTCGAACTCTTATGCGGCCACGAGCTGGACGACTGGGTGCCGACACGGCGCGCCGCGGTCGAAGGAGCGTCCGTGGCCCTGGTGAGCGCGGACACCTCCAGCGCGCGCAGCCCCGAACCGCGGACTGCGAGTGTCATTCCCCTGCCACCCTCGGACGACCACCCTCAGATGGACACGGTGAACAGGTCCCGACTGAGAGCGGGCGAGAACAACATCGCCATCGCCATCTCCGTCTCCGGCGCACCCATGCCACTCGAGGAAGCCGGGGTGTACGGACCCGACATGCTCGCCTACCCCTTCTACGAGATGGTCGCTGACCAAGCTGAATGGGTGGGGCGTCTTGCCTTCGGTCCGCAAGCCGCTCCGGCGGCAACCGATACCCTGGCACGACGCCCTTATCTGCGCCAGCGCAAGCCATGGCTCTATACCGGCTGATTCCGCCTTCAGCAATCCAACGAGCGAAACCCGCCACGATCGCTAATGAATAGAGCGGGTCGAGCACAAGGCCTCAAAGCTGTGCGCCGTACCCGCGGCCGGAAGCAAAGAGCCCCAGGGCCCGAACATGCCTCCAAGCTCGGGCCCGGGTAATTCAGCCCCGATACTTCCGTAGTTCGCGGCGGGCTATGGTCATTCGGTGCACTTCGTCGGGGCCATCTGCCAGGCGTAGGGTCCGCTGGCCGGCGTACATACGCGCCAGTGGGGTGTCCTGAGAGACGCCGGCGCCGCCAAAGACCTGGATCGCGCGGTCTATCACTCGTAGCGCGACGTTAGGCGCCACCACCTTGATCTCGGAGATCTCGGTCCTAGCCCCCTTATTGCCGACGGTGTCCATCAGCCATGCCGCGTTCAGTGTCAGCAGGCGTGCCTGATCGATCTCGATGCGCGAGTCGGCGATCCAGGTTTGGATCACCCCTTGCTCAGCCAAGGCGCGGCCAAAGGCCACCCGTTGGCTCGCGCGCTCGCACATCAGCCTTAGCGCCCGCTCCGCTGCACCGACTGAGCGCATGCAGTGGTGTATCCGTCCCGGCCCAAGGCGCGCTTGGGCGATGGCGAAGCCGCCACCCTCCTCTCCCAGGAGATTCGAGGTGGGAACACGGACGTTGTCGTAGAGGATCTCGCCATGGCCCTCGCGATCCTCATAGCCGAAGACGGTCAGGTCTCGCACCCTCGTCACTCCGGGCGTGTCCAGCGGAACGAGGATCATCGACTGTTGGTTATAGGTGGGGGCGTCGGGATTCGTCTTCCCCATCACGATAGCCACCTTGCAACGCTCGGAGGATGCGCCCGAGGACCACCACTTACGCCCATTGATCACGTAGCTGTCTCCGTCACGGGTGATCGAACAACGGATGTTGGTGGCGTCGGAGGATGCGACCTCCGGCTCGGTCATCGAAAAGCAGGAGCGTATCTCGCCCTCCAGAAGAGGCCTAAGCCACTGCGCCTTCTGCTCGTCACTCCCGAACATGGTAAGAATTTCCATGTTGCCGGTATCGGGCGCGGCGCAGTTGAGCGCCTCGGGAGCCAAGTGGCTCATCCCGGTGATCTCGGCCAGGGGCGCGTAGTCCAGGTTGGACAGGCCGTCGGTCCACTCGGTCTTGTGAGGAAGAAAGAGGTTCCACAGACCCCGGGCACGCGCCTTCGCCTTCAGGTCCTCAATGACCGGCGCGTGGAAATGAGGGTCGCCCGAAGAGCGCATCTGTTCCTCGTACACTGCCTCCGCCGGATAGACCGATTCTTCCATAAACGCAAGCAGTCGCTCGCGCAGATCCTTAGCCTTCGGGCTCAGTTCAAAATCCATTACACCACTCGTCCAGCTCAAAACCATTACGGACCAACCGCATCCTATACCA
>JAJZLQ010000069.1 GCA_021850605.1 Actinomycetes bacterium | reverse complement strand
AACCAGGACCTGGACGAGACACTGGAGCGGCTCATCGCCGCCCAGGTGGAATTCGTGGTGCGCGACCGTGCGCTTGCCCAGGTCTACCACAACGAGATCCGCAACCTGCCCGACGAGGATCGCGTGCGCCTGAGGCGCAAGCAGAGGCGCTATGTGGAGGAATGGGTCCATGTGGTGCGCGAGATCCACGGCGGGCTGGACGACGCGACTGCCCGGGCCCTGGTTCACGCGGCAATCAGCGCGATCCAGTCCAGCCTCTTCCACAACGTCGGTCTTCCTGAAGAACGCCAGCGCGATATCCTTGCCCGGGCCGCCAAAGCCGTGCTCGCGCCGGCTGGCCGCGCCTGAGGACGCCAATGCGGCCCGTGGCCAAATGGCAAGCGTTAGACGGCGGCCCGAGCGGTCGCAACTCGAAAAAGACGGGGAGGGATAGGCTCTTGCCTGTGGCGCGCTTGGTGGCGCGCGTCGAGTTCGAGGGGCGGGAAATGGCCTACGTCTATGTCAACGGATCCATAGTCGAGGAGTCCGAGGCGGTGATTTCCGTCTTGGACCACGGGCTGGTTGCGGGAGACGGAATCTTCGAGGCCCTGGCTGTCTATGACGGTACACCCTTCGCAGTGCGAAGGCACTTGGAGCGCCTCGCGAGATCGGCGGCTGGTATGCGCTTCACCCAGATGCCGGACCTGGGCGAGGTGGAGGACGCCATCCATCGGGTTGTAAAGGCAAACCAAATCGGTTTCGGGAAGGTACGTGTCACCTACACTGCGGGGGATGGTCCCCTGGGATCGGACCGATTGCCCAGTAGCCCCAGGCTCGTTATTGCCACTGCCCCCCTGGGCCCCATCGCCCCGACCGCCAAGGTGGCTCTTTCGCCTTGGCCGCGTAACGAGCGGGGAATACTGGCCGGGTTGAAAACGACTTCGTATGCCGAAAATGTGGTCGGGCTCAACTGGGCGATTTCCCAAGGTGCGGACGAAATCATCTTTCCCAATCTGAAGGGCGAGCTCTGCGAAGGTTCCGGTTCGAACATCTTCGTTGTGGTGGATGGTGAGCTGATTACCCCCACGCTCGCATCCGGCTGCCTGGCCGGGGTAACGCGCGACCTCATCGTGGAGCATCTAGGCGGCGTTGAGCGAGACGTCCCCATCGAGGCCCTCAAGTCCGGGGTGGTTGAGGAGGCTTTCCTCTCTTCCAGTTTGCGGGAGGCGCAGGCGATCACCTTCGTGGACGACTTCGCCCTGCCGGTGGCGCCCGGTCCGGTCTCCCTGGAGATCTCCCGGCACTTCCGTGAGCTCATCAAGGACAACCTGAACCCTTGATCAGTCTTTTACCGGTGGAGTGAAGATAGTTCCCGACAGGAGCTGAAGATGGCATTTGAAACTGCGCAAGTCGCAGCTGAGATTCTCGCCCTCGGCGACGAAGAGAACCCGATGCTCGCCAGGATCGTGGAGATGCGTGGCTTCGGCGGGCGGACCAGCGGCGAGATCGCCGCCGTGGCTCGTTCGCGTACCGTAGGGTCCCTCATGTTCGGTTCACTGCAAGGGGCTCTGTCTGATCTGGCTTCCCGCCTGAGTTCAAGCGGGGAGCCCGGGGTCGAGGAGTGGGTGGAGCTAGGCGACCGCGAGGCTGTCAGCGCGGGACTTGCTTGCGGTGGTTCGGCCCGCGTCGCCCTCCTCCGCGTCGACCCGATTGGACGGAAGGTCCTGGGGGAGATCGCGCGTCGGCGAGTTGTGGGCGTTGCCACCCTACTCGGGCCTACAGCCAGGATCATCGGATACTTGCTGCCCGGCGGTACCCTGGTTGAGGAGCCGCCGGGCCCCGATGTTCCAGCACTGTCGGTTGTCGAGCAGGAGCTTGGCCGGATGGTGCGCGCGCGGCGGCCGGAGTCACGCATCGTGGAACAATCCGGCATCCTTGTGCATTTGGAGGTATTTTCTCCGCCATCCCGCCTGGTCGTGGTCGGCACCTCTGAGCTTTCTGCCGCCATTGTGGCCCAGTTCGCCCTGCTTGGCGTCGAGGCCCGGGTGTGCGACACGCTTCAGGATGCCGAGCACCAGATCCAGGGTTTCGGATCCAACGATGCTCTGGTTCTGCTGAGCCACGACCATTCGATCGGAGTCCCGCTGATAGGCGCCCTGGCTGAAGTGCCGGGCATATATATCGGAGCCCTCGGCTCGCGTCACACCCAACAAGTCAGGCGCGAGCTTCTCGAGCAGGCCGGGGTCGACAGCGGCGTTATCGACGGTATCCATGGTCCGGTGGGCTTGGACTTGGGTTCGCGGACCCCGGCTGAGACGGCTGTGGCCATTGCCGCGGAGTTCCTCGCGCATCGCAGCGGGCGGGATCCGGTTTTCCTCATGGCAACCAGCGGCGCAATTAACGGATAGGCGCGCCACAACCGCGGGCGCTTTGTTGCCAGACCCTATTCGGATTCGACAACTTGTCGGGAGAAACAATGGGTGCATGCCGGGTCCAGGGCATGCCGCCTCGATCATAACTTGGCCCGTGGCTAGTGTTGAAGTGGGCCCGAGCACGCTTTATTAGCTCTGCCTGACAGCGGTATCGGGGGATTGGCACGCCCGATGCTGCTGTGGAATTTCCATCTGTCTAGGGGATGATAATGATTCGTACAATCGGTGTGCCGGCGGAGACAAAGGATGGGGAGAGGCGCGTAGTCCTCGAACCGTCTGCGGCTGCTATGGCCGTGTCGGCTGGATTCGAAGTGCGGGTGCAGAGCAATGCCGGCGTGGGTGCGGGCTTTACCAACGAGGCCTACGAGAAGGTAGGCGCCAAGATTGTTCCGACGGCCGCGGACGCCTGGGAGGCTGACTTGGTCGTCAAGGTCAAGGAGCCCCAGCCCTCCGAGTGGCAGTACTTCCGCGAGGGCCTGCAGCTTTTCGCATACCTGCACTTGGCCGCCGAGCCCGATCTTGCGCGTGCGCTCATGGCGTCCGGCGTCGAGGCTTTCGCCTTCGAGACTCTGTCATATCCGCGTGGCCTTCCGCTGCTCGCGCCGATGAGCGAGGTCGCGGGCCGTGCCGCGGCCATTATGGGCGCCTACTACCTCGCATCCGGTTCCGGTACGCTGCTCGGCGGCGCCGCCGGGGTCACACCCGCCCGGGTTGTCGTGGTTGGCATGGGAGTCGCCGGTACCATGGCCGCCCGAGGGGCGCGAGGCATGGATGCTGAAGTTACCGGAGTCGACATCGATCTCGCACGTCTGTACGAACTCCACCAGCAGGGCATCATCACGTCTTCGCTGGCCTCTTCGGAGATGGCCATCGCCGAAGCGATCGTCCAGGCCGATCTGGTTGTCGGAGCGGCGCTGGTTCCGGGCGCCAAAGCACCCAAGCTGGTTACCCGTCAACACATCGAGTCGATGCGGCCGGGGTCGGTAGTGGTGGATCTCGCCATCGACCAGGGAGGGTGCATCGAGACTTCCCGTCCGACGTCGCTGTCTCATCCGACTTTTGTCGAAGCGGGCGTGGTGCATTACTGCGTCACCAACGTACCGGGCCAGTATCCGCGCACCTCTTCCCGCGCCCTGTCCGCAGCAGTTGCGCCGCGGCTTCTCGACCTTGCTCGTGATCCGGCCTCGGAGCGGCTGGTCGGCGCGCTCAACGTTTCCAAGGGGCAGATCGTCTACAAGGCGGTTGCCGAATCGTTGGGCTTCTAGGACCCCACGCGAGATGCTCTCCTGGCCAGCACCGAAAAGCCTTTGGCTTTCAGATCTTGGGCCAATTGTGCCGGCTGACCAGGTCACGGGCGACCTCGATTATGACGTGGCGATCGCAGGCGCCGGTTTCACCGGGCTTTGGACCGCCTACTACCTGAAGAAGTCCGATCCCTCGCTCCGTATCGGGGTTTTCGAGGCCAAGTTTGCCGGCTTCGGTGCTTCCGGGAGGAACGGGGGATGGGCTTCGGCTTTGTTTGCTTCTTCCAAGTCGAAGGTTGCACAACTCTACGGCGCCGATGCTTCGAGGCGCCTGTTTCGCGCCCTTGCTGCGTCTATTGATGAAATCGGCAAGGTGGTTGCGGGCGATGCTATCGACGCCGACTTCCACAAGGGTGGCACACTGACTCTTGCGCGCAACAAGATGCAGTTGCAGCGTCTCCAGGAGGAACTCGCGACCGAGCGTTCTTTCGGATTTGACGAAGAGGATTTTCGTCTCCTGGGTCCGGCCGAGGCGAGTGAGCGCATCGGAGCCAGCGCGGTCCTAGGTGCGGGCTTCACTCCTCACTGCGCCCGGATCCACCCCGCAAAGCTCGCCCGTGGCTTGCGGGATGTTGTGGTCGGTTTGGGTGTCAGGGTGCATGAAGCGTCGCTGGTATCGGAGATAAGGCCCGGTCGCCTCCAGGTGAACGGGTGCACCGTGCGCGCGGATGCGGTTATCGATGCGCTCGAGGGCTACCGGTCGGCGATGCCGGGTGGAAACCGGTTCACCGTGCCGGTGTACTCGCTGATGATCGCCACCGAGCCGCTGGACGAGGACCGACTGGCCGCTGTTGGCTTGCGGGACTTCGAGACCTTCGCCGATGAGCGGCACCTTATAATCTACGGGCAGCGCACTCAGGACAACCGCATCGTCTTCGGGGGCAGAGGCGCTCCCTATCACTTCGGGTCGGGCATCTCTCCTGCCTTCGACCAGGATGACTCCGTCTTTGCCGGTCTTGCGGAGACGCTGGTCGACCTTGTTCCAGCTCTTACCGGGGTTAAAGTGACCCACAGCTGGGGTGGCCCGCTTGGCGTGCCGCGCGACTTCTTCAGCTCCGTTACCTTCGATCCTGGCGCCGGCATGGGCTACGCGGGCGGTTACGTCGGTGACGGAGTCACCACCTCCAACCTCGCGGGGCGGATCCTTGCCGATCTGTTCAGGGGGGTCAAGAGTGACGTCACCGATCTATGCATCGTCGGGCACCCGTCTAGAGCGTGGGAGCCCGAACCTCTCAGATACCTGGGCATCAACGCCGGGCTGAGGATGGCCGCCGCTGTGGACGATGCGGAGTGCAAGGACAGGCCTGCTCCCCGGTATTCGGGGATTCTGTTGTCGATGATCGGCCAGTAACGGCACGTAGAAGCCCCATTAGGGGTGTTTAGCAAATGAAAGGAAACCGATGACCGGAAAGTACCATTTGGCACCCGTTTGGTCGCAGTTGTCAGGCCTGGACGTCGTCTCGGGCTCGGGAGCGGTCGTGACCACGGCGCAGGGCGAGGAGTACTTGGACTTCACCTCTGGGATTGCGGTTACCTCCACCGGCCACTGCCATCCAAAGGTCGTGGAAGCCATCAGAGAGCAGGCGGGCAAGTTCATCCACGCCCAGGTGAACATCTACCGCCACAACTTGCTCCAGCCACTCGCCGACAAGCTGGGTGAACTCACGCCTCCCTCGATCGACACCTTCTTCTACTCCAACTCCGGAGCCGAAGCGACCGAGGGCGCGGTAAAGCTGGCCAAGGCGGCTACGGGCAAGCCCCATACCATCGTCTTTCAGGGCTCTTTCCATGGCCGGACTGCCCAGACGATGGCGATGACCACTGCCAAGACCGGCTACAAGGCAGGGTACGCGCCCTTCCCGGCCGGTATCTTCGTTGCGCCTTTCCCGGACCCGGCGACGACGGGAGACGACCCGGAGACTGCCGCCAAGCGGGCGCTGGCCCAGTTCGACCAGGTTCTAGCGGGCCAGACTCCACCGAGCGACACGGCGGCGATCGTAATGGAGCTGGTCCAGGGAGAGGGTGGATACCTCCCCGCGCTTCCCGAGTTCGTCAGCGGTGTCTACGAGCGGGCCAAGAAGCACGGGATCCTTTTCGTGGCCGATGAGGTGCAGACCGGCTTTGGCCGCACCGGCAAGATGTTTGCGGTTGAGCACTACGGGATCGACCCAGACGTCATCGTGATGGCCAAAGGCATTGCCTCCGGCTTCCCATTCTCAGCCGTCGGCTCGTCCTATGAGCTGATGTCCCGTTGGCCGGTAGGCAGCCATGGTGGGACCTACGGTGGCAACCCGATCGGCGCTGCGGCCGCGCTGGCCACGATCGACGTTCTCACCTCCGAAGGGTTCCTCGAGAACGTGCAGGAGCGTGGCCGTCAGCTTATGGCGGGTCTTCAGGAGCTTAAGGCCCAATACTCGGTGATTGGTGACGTTAGGGGACTCGGCATCATGATCGGTTCCACCATCGTTGATCCTTCCACCGGCGCTCCGGATGGAGATCGGGTGAATCGTATCCTTGCACACGGGCGTGAGCATGGGAAGTTGCTGCTCCTCAACGCGGGCACGTACAACAACGTCATCCGCTGGATGCCGCCGTTAATCGTCAACGAGAGCCAGATTGCCCAGGCTCTGGCGGCCTTCGAGGCTGCCATCAAGGCCACTATGTAGCTGCAAAAGCATAGTGAAATCTTCTGTTCCCCTGGACAGAGAGAGAAGGGCCCGGGCATCGCCCGGGCCCTTCTCTCTCTGTCCAGGGGGCGAGAGGGGCTGGAGTCCCAAGATACGAGAAGGCCCGCCCCGGTTGGCCGGGGCGGGCCTTCTCAGGCTGGGATGCGCTGGTGGCTACTCGCCGATATAGCTCATCACGTGCTTGATACGCGTGTAATCCTCGAAGCCATACATGGACAGGTCCTTGCCGTACCCGGAGTGCTTGAATCCTCCGTGAGGCATCTCGGCAACCAGCGGGATATGGGTGTTGATCCATACGGCTCCGAAGTTGAGGCCCTTGGCCATTCGCATCGCGGTGCCGTGGTCGCGAGTCCACACGGAAGAGGCAAGGCCGTAGTCGACGTCGTTCGCCCAGCGCAAAGCTTCGGCTTCATCGGAGAACTTCTGAACCGTGATCACCGGGCCGAAGACCTCGTTTTGGATGATCTCGTCGGTCTGGAGGAGATCCGAGACGACGGTCGGAGCGAAGAAGAAGCCCGCCGGCCCCTGCTGGACGCCACCGGTCTGCACCTTGGCGTGGCTAGGCAGCCTTTCGATGAGTCCCTTGACCCGCGCCAGTTGGTTGGCGTTGTTGAGCGGGCCGAAGTCCGGGTCGTCCTTGGGCGCGCCGGTGCGGGTGGCCTTGGCCTGCGCGGTGAGGGCATCGACGAAGTCACGGTGAACCTTGGGTCCGACCAGCACCCGGGAGGCGGCGGTGCAGTCCTGGCCGGCATTGAAGTAACCGGCCACGGCGATGCCGGCGGCGGCCTTCTCGATATCGGCGTCGTCGAAGACTATTACAGGAGCGTTCCCGCCAAGCTCGAGGTGTACACGCTTGAGATCCTTGGCGGCATTGGTGGCCACTTCGATGCCGGCTCTCACTGATCCGGTGATGGACACCATCTGGGGGATCGGATCCTCTACGAGCGCACGACCGGTGTCGCGATCGCCGGTGACGACGTTGATGACGCCAGGGGGAAGGAATTCCTGCATCAGGTTGGCCATGTAGATCATCGACATCGGCGTGGTGTCCGATGGCTTGAGGACCATCGTGTTGCCGGCCGCGAGTGCGGGCGCCCACTTCCAGACCGCCATCATCATGGGGTAGTTCCAAGGGGTGACCGCGGCGCATACGCCGATTGGCTCCCGGCGGATGAAGGAGGTGTGGTCGTGCATGTACTCGCCGGCGCTCTTGCCTTCAATGTTTCGCGCCGCAGCTGCAAAAAAGCGGATCTGGTCGACCATCGGGGGGATCTCCTCCGACAGAGTGAGTCCGACGGGCTTGCCGGTGTTGCGGGACTCGATGGCCACCAGTTCCTCGGCATGCTCCTCGATGGCATCGGCAATCCGAAGGAGCGCGAGTGATCGCTCGGACGGAGTGGTGTTGCCCCAACCCTCGAAGGCGCGTGCCGCCGCCGCGGTCGCAGCGGCGATGTCCTCGGCGCCGGAAAGCGCCGCTGTTGCGTATACCTCACCTGTCGAGGGGTCGATTATGTCGGTGGTCGCGCCGGACTTGGCGGGGACCTCCTCGCCGTTGATGAAGTTGAGAGCTTGCGACTTTGTATCGCTCATATGAACTCCTTGCTCAGTTTGCGGTCTTCAGATTGTCGCATGTCGCCGCGGGCCAAGTGTAAGGAGGGAGGGCAATTCCGCCTGCCATTATTGTATTCCGCGACAAATGCGCCCTTGCTAATTATTACTCAGGCCTGCTCTTCACGGATGCCATAGGGCGAACCGCGTGCGATTAGCGCTTCCATGGATGGGTCCGGGTCGAAGGCTTCGCGTACCAGGACGCCGAGAACGCCTTGGAGCGTGCCGCGATCTTGACAGCGGCTTCGTCCACACCTCCTGCGCCGACGGCCAGTATTTGCATAGGTCCCCGGAGGATTGCCCTCTCTTTCCATGCCCGGACTGAGAATTCACGCGCTCCGGAAGCACACTCTACGGCAATCTTTAGTGTTAACGCGCTCGAGGCGAGGGAAAGCGCAAGAATCTGGCCGGTAGAGTTCGGATTCACCAGAAAGCAGCCAAATGAATTGCAAGAATCAGTCGTTAGAGCTAGTATTTCACGTAAATTACACCGCGCGGGGGCCGTCAAGCGCGCTGGGAACGCACTACGGCGAACTGGGGGTGCCGATCCGCGATGATCAACGAATTCGGTGGACCATATGGACAACGATAGGGCCTTGCGACCTTTGAGAGGGGGCGGCGGCGGCATCGGGCTGCGACGCCACTTCGCCCAAGAGGACGATCGGCATGTAGTAAACCTAGATGAAAAGTCCAAGGCACTGATCGAGCTGCTCCAGCGAGACGGCCGCAGCTCTTACGCGGCGCTGGCGAAGGACGTCGGGCTTTCGGAGGCGGCTGTTCGACAACGTGTCCAGCGCTTGATCGATCAGGGAGTGATGCAGATTGTCGCGGTGACGGATCCGCTCTCGACCGGCTTTCTGCGCCAGGCGATGCTGGGAATCAAGGCGACCGGCGACCTCAGGGTGGTAGCCGAGGCGATTACCGCCTTCGAAGAGGTGGATTACGTCGTGATCTGCGCCGGACGATACGACCTGCTGGCAGAGGTTGTTTGCGAGAACGATTCGCACCTGCTTCAGCTCCTCAACGAGGGGTTGCGCAAGGTCGAGGGAGTGACCGATATCGAGACTTTCGTTTACTTGAGGCTTGAGAAGCAAACATATTCATGGGGTACAAGATGACTGATTACACGGACCACGACCAGTACGATTCCGCCCGGCTGGGCGAGTTGGCGAGACGGCATCTTTGGATGCACTTCACCCGTCTCTCCTCCTATTCGGAGACCGACGTGCCGATCATGGTGCGAGGTGAGGGGCCCTATGTCTGGGATTCACGAGGGAAGCGATACATCGACGGTCTTGCCGGTTTATTCGTGGTCCAGGTCGGTCACGGGCGGACCGAGCTTGCCCAGGCTGCCTCCAAGCAGGCCAGTGAGCTCGCATACTTCCCGCTATGGAGCTACGCCCATGCTCCGGCCGTGGAGCTGGCGGAGCGTCTTGCATCCCTTACCCCGGGCGATCTGAATCGCATCTTTTTCACCACTGGCGGCGGCGAGGCGGTCGAGTCGGCGTTCAAGCTTGCAAGGCAGTACTTCAAGCTGGTGGGTAAGCCGTCGAAGACCAAGGTGATCTCGCGGAGCCTCGCCTATCACGGCACCACCATGGGAGCTCTCTCGATCACCGGCCTTCCGGGGATCAAGGCTCCCTTCGAGCCGCTGGTGCCGGGCACCTTCAAGGTGGCCAACACGAATCGCTACCGTTGCCCGGACTGCGCTCACTCCGACGCCTGCACTCTCCACTGCGCCGACGACATCGAACGGATGATCAACTACGAGGGTGCTGACACGGTCGCCGCGGTCTTCCTGGAGCCGGTGCAAAACTCCGGCGGTTGCTTTACCCCACCTGAGGGTTACTTCCAGCGGGTGCGTCAGATCTGCGACAAGTATGATGTGCTGCTTATCTCGGACGAGGTGATTTGCGCATTTGGCCGGCTCGGCTACTACTTCGGCTCGGAGCGTTACGGATACCAGCCGGACATGATCACCGTCGCGAAGGGCATGACCTCGGGCTATTCGCCCATAGGTGCCCTCATTGCTTCTGATCGCCTGGTGGAGCCGTTCCTAAAGGAGACCAACACCTTCCTTCATGGGTACACCTTCGCCGGCCATCCGGTCTCGGCGGCTGTCGCATTGGCCAACCTCGACATCTTCGAACGTGAAAACCTGCTGGGACACGTGCAGCAGAACGAGTCGGCGTTCCGTTCCCGCCTTGACTCGCTCCTGGACCTCCCTATCGTCGGCGAGGTGCGCGGCGCCGGGTATTTCTATGGAATCGAGCTGGTGAAGGATAAGGCGACGCGCGAAACCTTCAACGACGACGAGTCCGAGCGCCTGCTCCGTGGGCTGCTCACCCCCCGTCTCTTCGAAGAGGGGCTCATCTGCAGAGCCGATGACCGGGGAGATCCCGTCATCCAGCTGTCGCCTCCCCTGGTGGCAGGCGTGGAGCAGTTCGACGAGATCGTGGGCATCCTGCGGATGGTGCTCGAAGAAGCCTACCGAGAGCTCTAGCCTGTGAGGTCGTGAAAGCCTCCTCTCTCACCTTTGCCCCGGGATGGCAGGCCCATCTCGGGGCCAACCTGCCGGCTGCCGACCGCTTGTCAGACTTGGGCGACCTTGGCGCCATTGCGGAGAGCTCCCTCGAAGAGCTCGGTGGCAGGCCATTCCTGCGCGAAACGACGGGCGATTGGCTAAGCGGTCGGGAATTCCTCGACCGTGCTCGCCGTTTTGCGTCGGCGCTTGCCGCCTCCGGCGTAATCCCGGGTAGCCGAGTGGTTGTCACCGGCGGGAACAGCGCAGACTTTGCCGCGGCGGTGGTTGGTGTCTTCCTGGCCGGCGCCGTACTCGTGGCTGCCAACCCCGCGTATTCGGAGCGGGAGTTCGAGCACGTCATCAGGGACTCACGCCCGAGCGCGATCCTATGTGATGATGACCTACTCGAACGGGTCGAGGCCTTGGCCTCCTCCGCACCTCCCCCGGAGCCGATTGACGGACCAGGGTCCGGCCTGCCGCTCCCCGAAGTCCCCATCCGCATCCTTTCCCTGAGGAGGGCTGGGGAACGGGCCGACGACTGGCGAGGTGGCTCCTTAGCCTCGGGGAGATCCTGGCCCGCAATGATCGCCTACACCTCCGGCACTACCGGCGCGCCCAAGGGTGCACTGCTGACGCACGGAAACCTTATAGCTTCTGCGCGATCTGTGGCCCTCGCCTGGAGATGGAGCGCCGAAGATCGGCTTCTGCTCTGCCTCCCGCTCTTTCATATGCACGGCCTTGGTGTAGGTCTGATCGGCTCGCTCTTGATGGGTAACGCGGTGGTGCTCTTCCCCCGCTTCGAGCCCGCTGCTCTGGCTGGGGCAATCAGCGGCGAGCGCGCGACGATGTTCTTCGGCGTGCCGGCGATGTACAGGCGGCTGGTGGATGAGCCCGGATTCGCCGACTTTGCCCGCCTGCGCCTGATGGTCAGCGGCTCGGCGCCGCTGCCTCCCGCTCTTTTCGAGCGGATACGGTCGCTGGTGGGTGAAGCGCCTGTTGAGCGTTACGGAATGAGCGAGACCGCAATGAACGTCTCCAACCCATACGAAGGTCTGCGCAAGGCGGGGACCGTCGGCCTCCCCCTGCCGGGAGTCGAAGTCGCGATCGATTCCAAAGGAGAGATCCTGGTCCGAGGAGAAAACGTCTTTTCGGGTTATCTCGGCAATCCCGGGGCCACCAACGAGCGCTTCGAGGGAGGATGGTTCCGGACCGGTGACCTGGGCAGCTTTGATGCCGATGGGTACCTGCGCATAGACGGACGTTCCAGCGATTTGATCATAAGCGGGGGCTTCAACGTCTATCCGCGCGAGGTGGAGGATCAGTTACGCGAACATCCTTCCGTGGCCGACGCCGCGGTAGTGGGCGTCCCGTCCGACCGCTGGGGCGAGGAGGTTGTCGCCTTCGTGGTGCCGTCAGCCGAAGGCGAACTGGATGCCGACGCGCTGCGTGCGTTCTCAGGCAAGCTCCTAGCGCCGTACAAGGTGCCCAAGCGGATTATCCGAGTCGAGGCGCTTCCCCGCAATGCGATGGGGAAGGTGCTCGCTTACGAACTGCGGCGCATGGCTGCAGAGGGATAAGGGTTTAGCGGCCCTGGAAGTTTGGCTTGCGCTTTTCGTCAAAGGCGTCCAGCGCCTCGAGGTAGTCAGCGGAGGCGATGGTGGTCGCGCTCAGGCGCGCGGCCTCCTCCTCGAGTTCCGCATAATCGAGCGCCGGGTTTGCGAGCCCGTCCGCCAACGCCTTGGTTGCGGCGATCGATAGGGGGGCCACCTCTGCCAATGCCATGGTGAGCTCCGCTATGTCGTCCGTCAAGCTCTCCGAAACCTGTGAAATGAGGCCTGCGTCCAGTGCCGCCGCGGCATCGAGCATTGACGCCGTGAATATCATGCGCTTGGCCGTGGCTGCACCCACTTGGGCTACCAGCCGACGAAGCGAGCCCAGCGGGTAGCTGATGCCAAGTCTTGCCGCAGGAATCTGAAACTTGGCCACGGCATCGGCCACCTGGAAGTCGCAGGCAACCGCGATTGAGACTCCGCCTCCGATGCAATAGCCCTCGATGGCGGCAACGGTTGGCTTCGGCATTGTGGCCAGCGCAACCAGGGCGTCCTCGGTTATCCGGTCGTATTCGACGGCTGTCTCGCCGACCTGGCGCATCGTGCGGAACTCGTCGATATCGGCCCCGGCGACGAAGGTGCCTTCGGCTCCATGGACCACCACGACACGGACGTAGTCGTTCGCGCGCATCTCCTCTGCCGCCGAGCGCAGCTGGCGCCACATTTCCGTGGTCATGGCGTTCTTGTGCTCGCTGTTTGAGATGACGATCTCGCCGATCGCTCCGCTCACGCGTGTGGTGACCCTTCCGCTCAAGCGCGCCTCCTTCTCGGCTGATGGGGAACTCGTGGGCTACTCCTTCTTAGGTGGCGGTCCCGTCGAGACAAAATATGACCCTAGGCGGAGCGTTTTCCAACCCCGGTCGCAACGGCTGACCTCACATTGATTAGTCCTGGTCGGCGGCGGCAAGCTCATCTTGCTCGGCCTCCCAAGCCGTGGCCTCCTCGTCCGTGTGGGTTTCGTGGGAGAGCCGTGACGGCCACCAGTTCCATCGTCCCAACAAGGCCACGGTGGAAGGCACCAGGAGAGTGCGAACCAGGAAGGTGTCCATCAGGATTCCAAGAGCCAAGCCGAAGCCGATCTCCTCCACCTGGCTGTTCCCCAACGAGGCGAGCGCCAGCACCGCGAAGCTGCCTGCAAGCACCACTCCGGCAGAGGTGACGGTCGAGCCGGTCGCGCTCAGCGCCATACTCACCGCCGAGCGAAGGTCGCGATGCTGCGCCTCCTCCCTGATCCTCGTCATGACGAGGATGTTGTAGTCCTCGCCCAGTGCCAGGAGGAACAGGAAGAGTAAGAACGGCAAGACGAAGTTGAGTCCGCTGTCTCCGCGGAAGAATATGAAAACGATTACGTCTGCGCCGAGTGCCGCCAGGTAGGAAAGCACCACCGAGATCATCAGATACAGAGGAGCTACCGCCGAGCGGAGTACCAGGGCGAGCAGCAATCCGATGATCAGCACGACCACGGGGACGATCTTCACCAGGTCCGAGTTCGAACTCGAGGAGATGTCGTACGCCGCCGCTGCCTCTCCGGCGACGCCGTAGTCCACCGCGCCGTGGGTGCGTGCCACGCTGGCGACTTGTGCACGTACGGTCGGCGTGGCGTTCAAGGCCGCGGTCGAGGCGGCGTCTCCAGCCGTCAGCGCTGTGGCGAAGAGGACGGTTTTCCCGTCCTGGGAGATGAATTGGAACTCAGCGCGATAGGCCTGGTATATGCGTGGCGGGAGGGTCAGGTTGGCGGGCTCGGCGGCCGGCAGGTTGTTTGGTGCGCCTAGCAGCGAGTGCAACTGGGAGAGCTGGGTCGTCGTGAGCGGAGTCGTGAGGGGATTCATCGGCCCGAAGACGGCCTTGAAGGCGGTTTGCGAGGCCAAGTCTCTTTGCAGCGATGCCAGCCCCGAGACGTTGTTCCAGACCGGCTCGTTGAACTTGAAGACAACCTCGGTGGGGTTGAAGCTCGACGAGGGAAACTGCTTGTCCAGTATCTGGTTGCCGTAGTACGAGTCGGTGCCCTTGGGGGAGTTGGTGGTTCCGACGAATCCAGCCGGCGAGTTACCGAGCGATGCAAGGGAGAGAGCGCCGAAGAGAATGATGCCGAAGGCAAGCGTGGTGCGCGGCTTGCCCACGACGCGGGCGGCGATTCGGCCCCAAAGACCGTGTTTGGCATCGCCGGGGTGTGTCTTGGTCGGCCAGAAGACCGCTCGTCCAAGGATGGCGAGCAGCGCGGGCAGGAGCGTTAGCCCCGCGAGCAGCATGAGGGCGATGCCAATGGCCAGGGGCCAGCCCAAGCCGTTATAGAAGCCGAAAGAGGCCATGGTCAAAGACAACAGTGCGGCGATGACAGTCGCCGCTGAGAAGGTGATCGACTCACCGACCTTGGCGAGGGCGAAGGCGACCGACTCCTTCGGCCCTCTACCCCGACGCAATTCTTCACGTACGCGGAAGACCAGGAAGAGGCCGTAGTCGGTTCCTGCCCCGATGATAAGGATGATGAAAAGCAGCTCCGTAACGAACGACACGGTGAACCCGGCTTTGGAGGCTTCCGCGACCACTGGGCCTCCGGCGATCACGACAAAGACGGCCGGCAGCAGAGTGACCAGGGGAGCGAGAAGGGCTCTGAACACAAGGAGCAGGACCACGATGACCAGAATTATGGAGTAGCTCTGCGCCTTCCCCGGACCCGTGGCGTTACCCGCGTTGGAATCCACCGAGGTGGCCAACTGCCCCGCCAGGTGGACCGAGAGGTCGGCAGGCTTGGGGACCGATGCGATGGCGGAACGGAGGTCGGATACCAGCGTGGTGACGCCTGTGCTGGCGAAGGGATTCGCCCTTGAGACGATGGAGCTCTGGATGGCGCGCTGATCAGGGGATAGGCCCGCGATCTTCACCGAGATCACCGTCGGGACCTTGGCGATCGCCGCCGCCACCTGTGCGTAGGCCTGTTTGTCCGCCGGAGTCAGCGCTGATCTGCTGGTTTGAGCCACCAATACAACCTGGCTGTTGTTGACGTTTTGAAAAGGGGAGGCAAGGTCGGCAGCCTTGATGGACGGAGCATTGGCTGGGAGGAATGCCCGGTTATCGTTCTTGACCACGCTCGAAAGCGAAGGCAGGAATGCGACGGAGGCAATCGTGAGCACGACCCAGATGGCTACGATCGGCCACCTGAACTTGACCACGACGCGGCCGAGGTGATGGAAGAAGTTTGACACGGATTGTTACCTTCCTTGATGGGTGAGGCGCATCTAGCAGTGCTTGTCGGCGCCGTCTGTCCCTTCCAGTTCCGAGAGGCGGCCGACGATCGCGTCAAGAGTCACAAGCAGGTGGGCAAATGACTCGTCTCCCACCGCGGCGATCGCTTCGTCGAGAGGCAGCATCGCTTCACGAAGCTTCTCGGCGGCAGCGGTGCCGTGGGGGGAGAGGGTGATAAGGGTCCGTCTATGGTCGGCCGGGTCCTCGTGGCGCTCAACGAAGCCGGCCTGTGCCAGGCCGGTCAGCATCTGGGAGGCTGTGGCCAGGGACATGTGCATCTGCTGGGCGAGATCGGAGACGGAAACCGGAGACAGCATCACTACGTGGGAGAGCAGCATGAGCTGGCGCGGTGACAGCTCCGGCTCGCTGCGGATGCCCTTGGAGTCCGCATGACGTCGAAGGTACCTGACGACAGCGGAGAAGCGCGCAAGCAGCGCGAAAGGCCTCTCAGCCGGGGTCCCGTCTTGCTCGCCATCCTGGGCGCGCTGGTTGTCTTCGGTCAAGCTCACTCCTGGGGATTGGGATTGTAGCGGAATCAAAAGCTTTAAATATGTTAAGTAATTTAGCTAGAGATTATTCCTGCGATCCGCAGGTCGCAAACCGGCACCCCGGGCCCCGGAGCCAAGGGTTGTAGTATCGGCCTATGCAATTCGACGAGGTCGTTACCACGACGGGGGCCGTTCGAGAGTTCGAGGCCCGCCCGGTTCCCGATTCCCTGGTCTATGAGCTGCTTGATCTTGCGCGCTTTGCGCCGAGTGGAGGAAATCGGCAAGGATGGCGAGTGGTGGTCGTGAAGGACACCGAGCTTCGTATACGCCTGCGGGAGCTTTACGTGGAGGCCTGGGCGGAATACATGGCTCACGTCGAGGCTGGGTTGGTGCCGTTCGCGCCAATTAACGGGCGGCGTTGGACAGGACCCGCGGTAGACCTCGATGCCGCTGCGAAGCGGCGCTACGAATATCCGTTCAGCGACCACCTGGACGAGGTGCCGGTCATGCTGGCCGTCTTTGTCAAGTTGGGCTCTCTGGCGGTACTCGACAACGGCCTTGACCGCCAGAGCATCGTCGGGGGCGGGAGCATTTATCCCTTCGTGCACAACATCATGTTGGCTGCCCGTTCCCGGGGCCTGGGCGGCGTGATGACCACGGCGATCTGCCGAAGGGAGCCACAGGTGGCCGCGCTAATGGGCATGCCTGAAGAATACGCCCTGGCCTCACTGGTGGCGTTGGGGTGGCCAAAGAGGACTCCAAGCAGGCTGCGGCGCGATCCGGTGGAGAAGTTCACCGCCGTGGACACCTTCGGGGGTGAACCGTTCAGGCCGTGAGGGGCTCGTCGACGAGCTCGTAGATTCCCGATACCGCGTCGATGAGCTGAATGGTGCGCCGTCCGGCGGTGTCTATGCGAAGAGTCGGACCGGTCGTGGGGCGGGTCATATGGTAGGTTTGTGCCCCCCAGAGCTGCCCGTAGCGCAAAACGACTCCGCCGGCTGACAGCACCGCCTCCTCCAGATGCGCCACTGCGATGGCCCCATTGCCCGGAAGTTGCCAGGCAACGCTTTCGGCGATGATGCGCCTCGCTCCTCCTTTGGTAGCTGCCCCAAGGAGATTGTCAGTGCCTACGGTGCGCATACGGTTGTTCGCCTCGGCGTATTCGCGAACTCGATCCGCCTCGTCCGGCAGGTCGGTCAGAAGGTCGATGACGATTTCGGGCGCGTACTCCTCAAATATCGCCTCGAGCGCAGGCGGATCGTAGATGTCGCAGACCGCGGCCATAGCACCGAGCTGTTCAATCATTCGGGCGTTTTTGCTCGAACGGGTGAGCCCCAAGGTATGGTAACCCCGCGTGGCAAGCTCAGGGAGCACCTGCCGGCCTATGATGCCCGAGGCGCCCGCCACCAGAACAAGTGCCGATGAGTTGCTTCCTGGCAGGTTCGGAACCTCCCTTGTTGCCTGTAGTAGGGCATACCGGCTTCTTTTACTGTAGCCCGCCGCCGGATGCGGCGGCTGCGAACGTTGCCGCAGAAGCCAGGGCCGGTACCGAGGCGCCGGCCCTGGCTTCACTTTGAACTGGGCGCGTGGCCGGAATGTGCCCGTGCCCTTTGGGATCAGACGTCGGCGGTGTCGACCGCTATCTCATGATCGAGCGCGATACGCTCCTCGCGGGAGGGCATCTTGAAATACGCTCGTCCCTTGGACCAATAGATCGCGATGGGGATGACCGCCAGGGCCATCGCCCCGAGGCCTACCGCGAGCGTGGTGCTGTTCAGTCCAGGTATCGACTTGATGAACATGACGATCATGAAGATGGCTCCGGCAAGTGGCCAAAGACCCATGAAGATGAAGTTGGAAGGCGAGCGCCAAATGTGCTTTCGGTACAGGACCACGACCGACAGGCCCGCGAGGCCGTAGTAGATGGCGATCTGCAGGCCGATCGCGTTGATGGCATCGGAGAGGATGGTCCCAATCGAGCCGATGTAGTTCGAGCCGATGAAGAGGCCGACGGAAATGACCGTCACCACCACGGTGGCAACGACAGGTGTGCGGCGAACCCGGTGGGTGCGGCCGAGCGCACGCGGGAGGGTGCCATCGCGCCCCATGGCGAAGAGTGTTCGGGTCACCTGGATGATGGTCGTCTCCAAGGTCGCCACCGTCGACAGAATGACCGCGACAACGATTATCTTGCCTCCGAGCCCTGGCCAGACGATCTGACCTAAGACGCCCAGTACGTCTCCGGCATTATTGCTGATGTCCTTGGCGGTGAGGACAAGGTTGGTGCCTATGGTGAAGACCTCAAAGAGGGCGAAGACCACCAGTACCCCAATGATGCCGCCGATGCCCGGGGTGACCTTCGAGCCCTTGGTCTCCTCGTTCAGGTTGGCCGTGACGTCCCATCCCCAGTAGTAGAAAGCCGCCACCAGCGCTCCTGCGAAGAAGCCCGAGGAGCCGTGGAAGATTGAAGGGGAGAACCAGCTCCAGCTGAAGCTATGGGCATCATGCCCGTGCAGAAGCATCAATATGGCAAAGAGCACCAGGATGCTCAGCTCAACTGCTGACATGATCACCTGGACCGTCGCCGTCACGGTGACGCCGGCAACCACCGCCGCTACCATGAGCAGGAAGAAGATGGTCCCGAAGATGGTCACCGCCGTTGTGTTGTTGGCGAGGGAGTTCGAGAAGAGGCCAAGCGTCACCGACCCGGCGGGGAAGGAGCCGGCCACCATGAAGATCAGGGCCGAGACAACCAGTGCCCATCCCGAGATGTAGCCGAGGATCGGGTGAAGAGCGCGGCGTACCCAAGAATAAGTGGCTCCCGCATTGGCTTCCAGCCGACCCAGGTGGTTAAAGGCCCAGACAATGCCGAACATCGCGATGCCGCAATAGAGCAGCGCGGCTGGACCGCCGAGCGCGACGGCGCCAAAGAGAGTGGCGGTCGAAGCGGCGATGGAGTACGCAGGTGCCACGCCTGCAACCCCCATGACTGCGGATTCGAAGAGGCCCAGCGCTCCGTGGCGCAGGCCGCCTTCTTGTTCCACGTGACTGTCGGATTCATCAATCGCGGTCACTGATCCCCCTGATTCAATTGAAAACGAAGGTTAATTGCGTTGATTCTATAGCTATCGGCGCAATTGGGAAGGCTTAAAGCAAGGGCTCTTGCAAATGACACGATTTATGAAACTCAGCATTCTTTCAGCGATCCTTCAGGAGGCGAGTGGAGGGCCGCTGGGGCAAGCCGAGTCTCGGTGGGGCGGCGTAGGCTGGACCGGTACGGCTAAGGAGAGAACTTGAAGTACACCTCTTCGTTCATAGTTTCGGCACTGCGCGAGACGTGGTTTTCGCTGGATGGCTACTGCAGCCAGTTGGCACTTGAGCAATGGGAGGTGCCCAGCGATTGTCCCGGCTGGTCGGTCAAGGACGTCCTCGCGCACGTCGTCGGTACTGAGCGGCAACTGCTCGGCGATCGGGCTCCGATACTCGCCGAGGAGGCGATTGGCGAGCACGTGAAGAATGAGATCGGACGCTCCAACGAGGCCTGGGTGGAGTCGATGCGTTCGAGAAGCGGCACCGAGGTGCTCTCCATCTTCGAATCGACGATAAACGCCCGCCTGGACGCTCTAGACGCCTTGAGCGACGAGGAGTTCGATGCCGACAGCTGGCTGCCGGTCGGCAAGGGCAGTTACCGGGATTTCATGGCCATCCGAGTGATGGATTGCTTCGTGCACGAGCAGGACATCCGGATTTCCACAGGCGGATCGTTCCTGGCGCACGAACGATCGGGACGCATTGCGCTGGACCAGCTACTCGCCGGCCTTCCCTATGTGATAGGTAAGAAGGTGAAGCCGTTGGAGGGCACGACGATTCGTGTGGATGTGACCTCGAGGTCCGACACGATCGCCAGCGTGCGCGTTCGTATGCAGGATGGGCGCGCGGGCGTGGTCCAGGAGGCTGACGCCTTAGATGACGCGGTTCTCCGCTGCACCTTCGAGGCTTATCTGTTCGCTGCAGCCGGCCGTCTGGTCGCTCCCGGGTACCTCTCCGACGGCTCCGTAGGCTTCGAGGGGGACGAAGGGCTCGCACGCCAGGTCTTCGAAAACCTGGGATTCGTGATCTAGGAGTCGTAATGAAGGGCGGCAAGCACGGCCAAAAGGCGAAGCTGCGGCGCGAAGACATAACTTCCGTCGACTTCTTCTACGATCCGCTGTGCCCCTTTGCCTTTGCAGCCTCGCTGTGGATCCGCGAAGTGGCCCGTTCGTCGAGCTTCCAGCTGGATTTCAGGTTCTTCTCACTGGAAGAGGTGAATTTGGAGGCGGGCAAACGTCACCCCTGGGAGCGGGATTGGTCCTACGGCTTTTCGTTGATGAAGCTCGCGTGGCTGATAAAGCAGCAGGATCCATCCCTCGCGGACCGCTTTTACCTCGAAGTTGGCTCGGCGATACACCTACACGGGGAGCAGATACACACCCCGGAGCACGCGGCGCACTTTGTCGAAGCAATCGGACTCGACCGATCCCTGGTGCAGAAGTCGATGCGCTCGAAGAAGGCGGAGGAGGCCGTTCGTGCCGACCACGTTTTCCTTGTCGAACGCTTCGGTGGTTTTGGGGTGCCGACTCTGGTGCTCAATGACTCGATTCCGGTCTTCGGTCCGGTCGTCATGCCGGCACCGACCAAGAATCAAGCCGTCGAGCTGTTCGACACGGTCCTGGCCTTTGCCTCGATGCCCAACCTGTTGGAACTGAAGCGCCCTCGCGACAAACAGGCGAACCTGGACCTCGCCAGGGAACTCGCGCCGTATCTGAAGGGCCGCGTCTGGCGCAGCGTCTAACCCGGTCGAGGGCGCTTACATCGGTGAGTTGGCGTGCTTGGCGTTGCGGATGCGCTCTTTTTTGCTGAGTAACATCTCGAGCGCCTGAGCTACTGCTTGGCGCGTCTTCACCGGTTCGATGACGTCGTCCACGAAGCCGCGCTCGGCGGCGACGTAGGGTGTCAGGTACCGCTCCTGGTACTCCTCCTCGTAGGACTTGCGCTCGTCCGGAGTCGACCGACGCATCAGGATCTGGGCGGCTCCTTGTGCCCCCATGACGGCGATCTCCGCCTTTGGCCAGGCAAAGACGACGTCAGACCCCATTCCCTTGGAGTCCATGACGATATACGCCCCGCCGTACGCCTTGCGCATTATCAGGCAGATACGGGGGACTCCGCAGGAGGCGTAGGCGAAGGCCATTTCGGCGCCATGGCGGATCATCCCGCGCCACTCGACGTCTTTGCCGGGAAGAAAGCCGGGAGTGTCCTCCAGAGTGATAAGCGGGATGTTGAATGCATCACAAAAGCGTACGAAGCGCCCACCCTTTTGAGCCGCAGGAATGTCCAAGGTGCCTGCCAGGACCCTGGGCTGGTTTGCCAGGATGCCGACCGTATTGCCCGCTATGCGCGCCAATCCGACCACCAGCTGAGGCGCCCATGCGGCACGCAGTTCAAGAAAGTAGGCGTCATCGACGATCTCGCCGATTACTTCTCGAACGTCGTAGGATCCCGTTGCCGAGGTGGGGACGATCTCCTCCAGCGCCGCGCACTCGCGATCCGCCGGGTCTTCACTGGCTACGAAGGGTGGGAGTTGGTTGGTGGAGCGCGGTAGCAGCGCGAGTATCTCTTCGACCTGCTCGAGAATTTCCTCGAGGTCGGAGGCCTCGAGGAAGCTCACACCCGACCTTGTGGCCAGTGCATAGGAGCCACCGAGGTCCGCCGCGTCCACGTCGACACCGGTGAAGCCGCGCACCATGTCGGGGCCGGAAACAAAGGCGAAGGCGTCAGGTGTGGTTATCACCACATCCGCGAGCCCCAAGAGAAGGGCAGGGCCCGACACGGCGGGGCCGTGGAGCCCGGCGATTATTGGCACGACTCCCGAGGCGGAGGCGATGGCGGCAGCCGCGGCTCCCCAGCCGTGCAACGAGGCGATGCCGCCGTGAATCGATGCGCCAGAAGTGGAGAGCAGAAGCACTATCGGCAGCTCGAGCTGGGTCGCCTTGCGGACTGCCGCGGCCATCTTGTGGCCGTCCTCTTCCGTAAGGGCGCCCTTGTGCGGCGAAGGGGTGGAGGAGATGAACATCACCGGTTTCCCGGCGATCTCCTCGATCCTCGCCTCGATGCTGCCCGGGACTCGTCCGCCAAGGACGATCTCCGGGGCCGATCCTTTGCCGTCCTTGCGGTCCAGTAGCACCGAGCCTCCATCCTCCTTGCCACGCGCCGCGCGGCGCGAACCCAAGTCTAGGAAGGCGGGGGATCGAGGTAGCTGCTCTAAGCGGTTGTGCCACGCTCGCTGGAACCCCAGTGGGCAGCCATCACCGCCTCCGCGGCCAAGCGTCCGGAACGGATCGCTCCGTCGATGGATGGGTTCTGTAGGAAGTCCCCAGCCAGAAACAGGCGCTTGGAAAAAGCGGGGAAGTATGGGCGTCCCCTCCGCCCTCCTGCGAAAGCCGTTGGCAGCGCCTCTGTGATCCTATAGGTGCGTAAGTGGCTCAAGTTCGTTGCGCTGGTGCGCAAAGCCTCGGCCGCAAAGGCCGCAGCGGTCTCGTCGGTGGTGGTGGTGCCGAGAGTGGAGACCGACACCAGGTGGGCTCCTTTGGGAGCATACGCCGGCGCCACCATGTCCATTACCGCGATTGTTGTTACCGGTGTCCACGACGACGCGACAAGCACGGTCTTTGCGGCTGCAAGGTCACTCTCGGTTGCGAAATAGTGCGTGGAGCTGGATCTATATGCAGTGTCGAGTCCGGTCTCGCCAGTCAGCCGGGCAAGCTGACTCGACTTCACGGCGAGCACCGCCCAGTCATGGCCGATCTCCCCGCCGTCGGCCAGGGCTACCGAGCCATCGGATACCGAGACGACCTCGGCACCGAGGCGGATGTTGGCCGTTGCGAACTCTGCCGCCATGAGGCTGGGAATCTCCGCCATTCCTGTGGAAGGCACGAAGGCTCGTCCCCGGAGGAAGCTTTGTGCCACGAACAGCGCCATGGTTGCGGGAGTTTCCAGCGCGTCTTCGAGGAAGACGCCCCGGAGGAACGGTCGAGCAACGCCTTCCAGTGTCCACCCGGAAAGTCCACAGGCGCGCAGGTACGCCTCGGTGGTTTGGGCGGGCGCTTGGAAGGCGGCCTGCGTGTCGCGGTGCGCCAGCCGTGGCAACGACCTGGCCAGGCATCTCAGGTCGGACAGGGCGAAGTTCGCCAGCAGCTCGGTGAATTGTCGCAGCGACAACGGCGGGCTCGGCAGAGCAATCACGTGGCGGGAAATATCCGGCGCCACCACCTCGAAGCCGCGGGCGAACGTCCGTGGCGACAGAGAATCGATGGGGATCGCGCGGCGTAGTTCCGGGTAGGAATCCAACGCCACTTGGAATCCGCGGTCAAGGTAGAAGCCGTCCAGGTGATCGGTGGAGACCATTCCGCCGATCCTCTCGGACGCCTCTAGCAGAGTGATCTGGAATCCATTGCGCGCAAGGTAGGTAGCGGCGGCGAGGCCCGCCAGTCCCGCTCCTACCACCGTGACTCGCTGCTGGCCGTGGCTGTTCACGATGTTCAATCTAAATTGTCCTTCAAGTGCTCGAGTGAGCCAAGGCGATGCGGTTTCGGCCGCCGCGCGCGGGATTCGAGGTCTTGATTGCCGGGTGAAGCGAGGAGCGGTTCCACGCCGCGATGGGGGTTGACCCTGCGTAAGGGCGCGGGCGTTGTCGCTGTGGCCGCCGTTGCGGCACTGGGAATATGGGCTCTGAAGGGTCACGATTCGGAGATCTCGGCCTCCATCGCCCTCATCGAGCATGCGCAAGCCTGGCCGCTCGTCTTGGCCGTGCTCGCCGAGGCGGGATCGGTGGCGGCGTTCGGAATCTTCACCTGGCGTCTACTCGGAGTCGGCTTGAGCTATCCGCCGCTGCTGAAGACCCTGGCGGTCGCCACGGCGAATACGACCATCAACAACACCGTGCCCGGCGGGACGGCATTCGCCTCCGTGTACACCTACCGCGAATTCAGGGGGATGGGGGCCGATCCAATCTTCTCCTCGTGGGTTGTGCTAGCGGTAAACCTGCTCGCAGCGGTTGCCCTGGGTCTCCTGGCAGTTGTGGGCGTCGCGCTGTCTTTCCGCGCCAGCCAGGGGCTCGATCTGCTGCTAGCCGTCCCCATCGTCTCCGTGGTGCTAATGGGCATGGCTGCGCTCTTCTCCTCCCCGCGGCTCTTCTCCAAAGTGCTGCGCCCGCCTCTCGGGCTTTTCGCCCACCTCGCGAATCGGTTTCGGCGCCAGCCTTTTCAGGTTGACGAGGCGCTCGCAAAGGTCGGCTCCATCGCGACCACCAAGACCCAGGTGCTGGTGGCCATAGGCTGGGCGGTTGCCAACTGGGTAATGGATGCTTCCGTTCTGGCGCTTGCGTACGTGGCGATTGGAAGCAAGGTTCCGTGGGGCGGGATCCTACTCGCCTACGGAGCCGGGCAGCTTGCTGCGAATCTTCCCATTACCCCAGGTGGGTTGGGTGTGGTGGAAGGGAGCCTCTCCATTGCGCTGGTGGCCTACGGAGGCGCCCAGGAGCCGGCGGTCGCGGCCGTGCTGCTTTACCGACTAATCAGCTTCTGGCTGGTCGTGCCCTTTGGGTGGCTCTCCTATTTCGCTACCAACTTGGTGCGCCGCCGAGCTGGGCGCGCGCGTGTCGCCAGCGCCGACACCGTGGAAGGTGGTGGTTCTCTGTGAAACGGCTCACGCCGATGGGAGCAAGGGTGCATGCGCGCGCGTTGCTGGCATCGCTGCTGCTCGTGCCGGTACTTTCGGCGTGCGCCGGCGCGTCGGCCGGCCTCGGAACCTCCTCCGAGTCATGCTTCACGGCGCTTCCATCCGCATATAAGGCGGTGGGGTCGCGGGCAAAGCTGCTGGGGGTGCGCCTGCTTGCAGCCGGGAAAGTCGGGAAGGTGGTCGAAGGTCTTCCGGCCGGCGACGGCCCAGCTCTCTGCCTGCTGGCCTTCGAGCTGCCCGACTCCAAAGGAGAATACCGGGTGGTTCGACACGATGACCAGGTCTTCGGGGACTTCGAGCTGGTGGCGTACTCACTGAGGGAAAAGAAGGTCTTAAAGGTTCGGGCCAGGCGATCGTTGCCGATGCGCTTCGCTCATGAAATATCGATCGTCTGACGAGCGCGTGGAGAGGGGCCGCAGGCCTGGGTTCAGCGGGCTCCGGCCACGCGGTTCGATCGGAGGCGGGCTCTCTCCGAGGCCGCGAGGTACCACTTGCGCAGCCGCACGGCCTTTGGCGTAACCTCGATGCACTCGTCCTCGGCGATGAACTCGAGTGCGCCTTCCAAGCTGAGGAGGGCGGGAGGGGTCAGCCGGACCAGCTCCTCGGCGGTGGAGGAGCGGATGTTGGTCAGCTTCTTTTCTTTGGTCGGATTGACGTCCATGTCTTCCGCCCGCGAGTTCTCGCCAACGATCATTCCTTCGTATACCTCGTCCCCCGGAGCAATGAACATGCGCCCACGTTCCTGGAGATTGAGGAGCGCGTATGAGGTGCCGACTCCGGAGCGGTCGGCGACCATGGATCCCGACTGGCGACTGCGGATGTCTCCGAACCATGGCTCGTAGCGGTCATACGCGTGGTGGATCTGGGCGGTCCCTTTGGTCTGGGTGAGCAATTCGGTGCGGATACCGATCAGGCCGCGGGACGGGACGGAATAGACGATGCGTATCCAGCCGGTACCGTGGTTGACCATCTCCACCAAGTGGGCCCTGCGCGCTGCGACGACTTGAGTGATGGCCCCAAGGTAATCGGCCGGGCAGTCGATCTCCAGGATTTCCACCGGTTCGCAGGTCTTGCCGTCGATCTCCCTGGTGATCACGCGAGGCTTGCCTACCGTGAGCTCGTATCCCTCACGGCGCATCGTTTCGATAAGGATGGCGAGTGCCAGCTCGCCCCGGCCTTGAACCTCCCAGGTGTCGGGCCTCTCGGTATTGAGAACCCGCAGAGAGACGTTGCCGATCAGCTCCTGGTCGAGGCGGTTTTTGATGAGCCTGGCCGTGACTTTTGTACCCTCGCGCCCGGCAAGCGGTGCGGTATTGACGCCGAAGGTCATCGAGATGGACGGCTCGTCCACTGTGAGTAGCGGGAGTGGTCTGGGATCTTCCGGGTTGGCCAGGGTCTCGCCTATGGTGATGTCGGCGATCCCGGCAATTGCGACGATCTCGCCCGGCCCCGCTTTCTCGGCCGGCACGCGGGTAAGGGCGTCGGTGACGAACATCTCGGTTATCTTTGCCCGCTGCACCGAGCCGTCGCGCCTGCACCACGCCACTGTCGCCCCTTTGGCCATGGTGCCGTTAATGATACGGCAGATAGCCAGACGCCCAAGGTAGGGGCTGGCATCGATGTTGGTTACCAGTGCCTGCAGGTCGGTATCGGACTCATATTCCGGAGCGGCCACTCTCTCGATGATGGTATCGAAGAGCGGGATCAGATTGGTTCCCGGCCGGTTCTCCTTGCTTGCCCACCCGTGTTTGCCGCTGGCATAGATGACCGGGAACTCAATCTGCTCCTCTGTCGCGTCCAGGTCCAAGAAAAGCTCATAGACCTCGTCCAGGACTTCCTTGACGCGCGCGTCGGGCCGATCGACCTTGTTTAGCACGATGATCATGGGAAGATGCCGAGCGAGTGCTTTGCGCAGAACGAAGCGGGTCTGAGGAAGCGGGCCCTCTGCGGCATCGACTAAGAGGAGGGCACCGTCGACCATTGCTAACGCACGCTCCACCTCACCGCCGAAATCCGCGTGCCCCGGGGTGTCAACGATGTTGATGATGGTGGTTCCGTAGGTGATGGCCGTCTGCTTGGCGAGGATGGTTATGCCCTTCTCGCGCTCGAGATCCATCGAGTCCATGACGCGGTCGGTGAGCTCCTCGCGCTCGCTGAAGACTCCCGACTGTCGCAGCATCGCGTCCACCAGCGTGGTCTTTCCATGGTCGACGTGGGCGATGATCGCAATGTTGCGCAGGTCGTCTCTAGTGGGCAAAATGACTCCGTTTGCGAGGGGAACGAGTGGCGCCGAGAGGCCCGAGAGGCCCGCACACCAGGTGTACAGCCTAGACGCTGGCCGGCCAGGTGCGGGCTTGAGCATGTCCCGCACCGGAGCGACGCTAGAGGTTCGGTTCGGCGGGGACCGACCGTTTCTGGCGCTCGAATTCGCGCTCGACGTCGTCCCAGGTCAGCGATTCGGGGTCTCTTCCCTGCTCCTCGTCCTTGCTCGCCTTGGCGAGAATGAGCGCCGCCACCGTCCACAGTACGAGGATCGAGAGGCCCTTGATCGCGGCTCCCGCCAACTGCTGATCCGCGAGTGGGCTAAGGCCGATTGTCGGAGCGCCGGCCCGGTAGGTTGCGTAGAACGAATGCTTGGCAAAGATAAGTGCAATGCCGGGAAAGGTCGGAAGCAGCGACTGGACGAAGAGGAAGCCGACTCTCCCGTAGGTGGAGAGGCGATGTAGGCCGGGCAGGAGGCTCAAGGCGGTCACCCACATGACCGCTGCGGCCGCCATTAGGGCGAAGTGAAACGCCGCCCAGGCCAACTCGTTGGTGGTTTCCACCTCGACCACGGCGGGGAGCATCGAGCATACGACCACGGTACTGAAGACAACGGTTGCGGCGATCGGTCTCGTCATGATCCTGAGGGCGGTGTCGACTAGGCGCCGCCGAGTGATTTCAGCGAAAAACCATCGCGGCAGGCCGGCCAGCATGAGAGGAGTCGATCCGAGCACCAGCAGCGAGTTGGAGCCGAGATAGGCGAGCACGGAGTAGTGGCGGGCGAGGTCGCCGAGAGGCCAGGCAAGGGCCAGGTACGCCGATAGGACTCCCGTATAGAAAAGGACCGCCTGGCGCCGCCGAAGGTGTGAAAGAGCACGATGAAAGGGATACGGCTGGCGTCCGGTGCCTCCGGCGAGCCTGCGTGTCCGGTGCCCCCAGGCTCCGGCGAGCACTACAGGGTAGAGCACCGCGGCAACCAGTGCCGCAGCGGTGACGACAGGATGAATGTGATAGCTGAATGGTGAAGTCACGCCGAGTGCCGTGTCCGAGCACGGCCGTTGTTGAACGATTTGGACCTGCGGGGACCAGCCTATAGCTCACAAGGCGGCCACGGGTGGCGCGACGGGGGTGCGGGGCCGCGTCCTGTGCAAGTTCGGCCCTAGGCGTGGCCTGCCCAGCTGTAGCATGGCTACGCAATGGCTGCCATGGACTCCCTTTCCAGATTGGTCAACCTCTATCTGCTGCTGGCCAACTCCCCCCGACCGCTGACCTTGGACCAGATAGTCGCCGACATCGGCGGATTTCCCGATGCGCCGGCCGCGCGGCGGCAGGCCTTTGAGCGGGCCAAGCGCGACCTGCGCTCCCTGGGCTTGCCGATCCGGACGGTGGCTGGTCCTAGCGGGGTGGACGCCTACAAGGTGGACCAGAGGGACGCGAAGACCCCGGCGCCTTCGCTCACGCCTCTCGAGGCGCTGGCTCTCGCCGGTGCCATGGCCTCGGTCCGCTTCGGGCGTGGCGACGCCTTCGACTCTGCGAGCAAGCTCGGATGCCTCTACGACGGGGAACTCGCAGAGCTTGCGACCTTTCCCGCAGTGCCCGGCGTCTCGGAATTTTTCGAGGCGATCAGCTTGCGCTCGATGGTCTCCTTTTCGTACCGGGGCAAGCAGCGCGTAGCTTGCCCTTACGCCATCGTTTTCCGGTGGGCGAATTGGTATCTGCTGGCCAAGGAGGAGGGCTCGGATACCGCCAAATCCTTTCGCGTCGATCTGGTCGAGGGTGCCGTGGAGCGG
>JAJZLQ010000117.1 GCA_021850605.1 Actinomycetes bacterium | reverse complement strand
CCGGGGGCACCGAGATGGTGCAGGGTTCTCATACGGATACTTTGGTGGAGGTGAGCGGACTCGAACCGCCGACTTCTACGATGCGAACGTAGCGCTCTTCCAGCTGAGCTACACCCCCGAAGTCATCGATCTCTACTCTAGTGGGCGCGAGCCGCCTCGAACGTAGGTGTCATGCCGATGGTCGAGGATTTGGCTGCACCGAGTGCGTAGGCGGGTGCGCTCCTGCGTGCTGGTGCAGCCTCCACGACCGCGCCACCGCCGTAGTAGGTGTGCATGGCGCGCATCCTACGCACGTTCTTGATGCGGATAAGCATTGCGACGTAAAAGGCGAGGGCCGCCATCGACGCCGTCAGCATGCCCAGTGTGAAGAGCGATGCCGCCAGTATGGTTACGAGAGCCGAGACCAGGACGAGCACGAAGAGCGCAAAAAGAACCATGGTGCGGCGCTGTCGGACCTCCACATCGCGGATCCGCCGCATCTCGGAAGGGGAGAAAGAGGGCGTTGGCTGGGCGTACTGAGTGTGCGCACCGGTCGAACGGGCCCAGAGGTATGTTTGGGTCGTGTTGACCTGGCCGCTTCCGTGCATGATGGTCGATGTTCGGCCCAGGACGATCAGCGAATCATGGAAGCGGGATACGGAGGTGGCTATACCCCGGTTTCGCATACGCACAACTGCCGGGATAAGAAGTACCAGCGCCCACGCCGCCAGTACCAGCGTCAAAGACATGTACCACCTCAAGGTAGACCTCTTGTCTCTACGAATTACATTACTGTAATTAGGCCGAATTTGTCCACAGATATGTAGAAAATGCTGGCTCGACGTGAGCCGTTGGCTTAGCAGTCAGAAGAGCGGTTCCTCGAGCTCGTCCCTACCAGGCCGCTTCCAGACGCCGGATTTCCCGCCGACTTTCTCCCACAGCGCAAGATCCCCGATGGTCATCGACCGGTCGATCGACTTGCACATGTCGTAGATCGTCAGCGCTGCCACCGCACATGCGGTCATTGCCTCCATCTCGACGCCGGTCCGGTCCACCGTCTCCACCTGGGCTTCGACTTCCACATTGTCGTCGCCGATCAGAAAGTTAACGTAGACCGAGCCAACCAGCAGCGGATGGCAGAGCGGGATCAGCTCGGCAGTGCGTTTGGCGGCCTGGATGCCTGCGATTCGGGCCGCACCGAGTACGTCTCCCTTGGTTATTGCGTTTGAAGCCACCTTGGCGGTCGTCTCAGGGAGCATCTGCACCTTGCAGCGCGCGACGGCGCGGCGATGCGTAGGCTCCTTGGGCGTTACGTCGACCATTCGCGCCCGACCTAGCGGGTCGAGGTGGGTGAGGCCGGAGTCTGTCATGGCCGTACAGCCTAGATCGAATTACATGGCGCGTGCTAGATATGCGCGCCAATCGCGTCGCTAGCTCAACCGCCGATTTGGCTCATCGATCGCCCGGGGCGATGGAAGTTGACATTGCCGATCGAATGGCCCGCCCACTTCAGTCCGACGGCCCGCTCGATCTCTCCTCTGAGCTCGTCGTCGGAGCCTCCGTTGCGCAGGATCTTGCGCAAGTCGAACTCCTCGACCGCAAAAAGGCAGGTGCGGAATTGGCCCTCGGCGGTGATGCGTACCCTATCGCAGTCAGCGCAGAAGGGCTTCGTGACAGTGGGGATGGCACCGAATTCTCCGGCCCCGTCGAGGTAACGGTAGCGGCTGGCGGGCGCCGAGCCATTGGGGATCTCCTCGATTGGGTAGATCTCGGCGATGCGGGCGACGATCTCCTCCGATGGCACCACCTTGTCGAAGCTCCAGGCGTCATCGGCATCGAGCGGCATGAACTCGATGAACCTCGGAGTGACGCCTTGCTCGCGCCCGAAGACTGCGAAGTCGGCAACCTCGTCGTCGTTCATCCCGCGCATCACAACCACGTTGAGCTTCACCGGATCGAAGCCGGCTTCCTTTGCAGCCTGGATCCCCGCCAGCACCCGGTGCAGCTGGTCTCGCCGAGTCATCTCGGCAAAGCGCTCGCGATCCAGGGAGTCGAGGGAGATGTTGACCCTTCTGAGGCCGGCCTTTTTGAGATCATGCGCCATAGTGGCCAGGGTCGCGCCATTTGTGGTCATGGCCAGGTCGACGGGTTTGCCGGTGTCGGGCACCGCCAGGCCGCTCAAGCGCTCGATGAGCAGGGGTAGCTGAGCGCGCACCGTCGGTTCACCGCCCGTGAGCCGGATTCCGGTGAAGCCGTAGTCCTCCACGCAGATGCGCGCGATGCGGTAGATCTCCTCGAAGGAGAGGATGTCTTCGCGCGGAACCCACAGCATGCCCTCAGCGGGCATGCAATAGAGGCAGCGAAAGTTGCACCGATCGGTGATCGAGATTCGGAGATCTCCGATTTGCCTGCCGAAGGAGTCAACTAGCGGGCGGGTCTTCATAAGTGTGAAAAGTTTAGCGTCTGCCCAGGGCTAGGGGAGGGCGACGGGGAGGCACTTAGCGAGCCGGGGTGGCCGGCCCGAGCGGCATGACCTCCACCATGTCGCCCAGGAGGTAACCATCGCCGTCGGGGCATATAGCCAGAGCGTTGGAGCGAGCCATTTCGTGCAGCATGTGCGAGCTTTGGCCCTCCAGCGAGCTGACGGATAGGGATCCGTCTGACTCGGCAACAAGCAGCGCCCTGGCATAGTGCACCCTTCCATCGGGGTGGCGCCGATAGGTGTTGGCGGCCCTCACCATCAAAGTGGGATCGAAAAGCTCGGAGTGACCGTGCATCTTTCGGATGGCCGGGCGGACGAAAAGCTCAAAGCTGACCAGTGCCGAGACCGGGTTGCCTGGCAGGCCAAAGAGCGGAATTCCTTCTACCAGGCCGAAGGCGAAGGGCTTTGCGGGTCGGATGGCAACCTGCATCCAGCGCATTTCCCCCTTGGATATATCGCGCAGGACCTTCTTGGTGTAGTCGAAGTCCCCAACGCTGACTCCGCCGGATGTCACTATGGCATCCAGCTCAGCAGCTGCACTAAGGAAGGCGGACCGCAGGGCCTCCTCGTCGTCGGGCACGACACCGAGGTCGACCACGTCGGCTCCTGTCGTAGAGAGGATTGCGCGCAGGGAATGGCGGTTGGAGTCGCGGATCTCACCCGGCCGAAGTGCCCGAGCTTCGTCAACGAGCTCGCTTCCGGTCGAAATGACCCCGACCCTTGCGCGGCGATGAACCGGGGCCTTCACGTAGCCCGCTGATGCCAGCACCCCGAGGTGGGCGGGGCCAAGCACCGTGCGCTCGGGGAAGAGGAGCGCGCCGGCGGTAATGTCGGAACCGGCAAGTCGAATGTTCTCACCTTGGCGAACCGTCCGGAGGACCCTGACGCCACCCTCTGCCTCTTCGGTGTCCTCGACCATTATGACCGCGTTGGCGCCCGACGGGATTACCGCTCCGGTCATGATCCGCATGGCCGCGCCGCGAGGAAGTACCCGCGGCGGATCGCCGGCGGCTATGGTGCCGGCGACGGGGAGGGTTACGGGATTTTCGGGCGCCGCGGCCGAGACTTCGTCAAAGCGAAGCGCAAAGCCATCGACCGCGGTGTTGTCGAAAGGTGGGATGCTCTCCTCGGAGTGAACCGCCTGGGAGGTGGCCAACCCGAGACATTCGTCTAGCGGGAGCGCCATCGCCCGCAGGGGCGTAACTCGCTCAAAGACGTGTGACTGTGCTTCTTTCAGCGGGATCATGATCCTCGAATCCAGGCCGTTGACGTTGCTACTCGGTCAGCTTGTTACGCTCACACAGCGAGCGCAACTGGGCGTCACGGGCGACGAGACCGGCGATGAACTCGCGGAGCGGAGCGCCCAGATCGTTACGAGTAAGCGCTATTTCTACCGTCGCACGCAGATAGTCGAGCTTGTTGCCTATGTCGTAGCGCCGGTCCGCCTCCACGAGTCCGTAGGCGGCCTGCCAGGCGAGAAGAAGTTGGATCGCGTCTGTGAGCTGGATTTCGCCGTTAACGCCTGGAGGTGTCGCCTCCAAGGCTTCGAAGATCTCGGGGGTGAAGATGTAGCGGCCGGTGACCGCAAGGTTGGAGGGTGCATCCTGGGGTTTGGGCTTCTCGACGATGCCCGAGATCCGCACCAGATTATCGGTCACAGGCTCGGGCTTTACACAGCCGTAGAGGTGGATCCGGGACATTTCGACCTCCTGCAGCGCGATGACTGAGCGGCCGTGCCGGTAGAACTGCTCGAGCATTTGCGGAAGCAGCGTTGAAGTGCCGTCACTTATGTCGTCGGCAAGGAGTACGGCAAAGGGGTCACTGCCCACGTGCGCTCTAGCGGCCGCCACCGCATGGCCCAGCCCGCGGGGGTCGCCCTGACGGACGTAGTGAATTTGAGCCATGCTGCCCACTGCCTTTACAAGGGCAAGCTCCTCGTCCTTCTTTGCCTGCTCGAGGTAGTATTCCAGCTCGAATGAGCGATCGAAGTGGTCCTCGATAGAACGCTTCGATCGGCCGGTGACCACCAGGATGTCGTCGAGGCCCGCGGCAAGCGCCTCTTCGACCACATATTGGATCGCGGGCTTGTCGACGACCGGGAGCATCTCCTTGGGCTGGGCCTTGGTAGCGGGGAGAAAGCGTGTGCCGAGGCCGGCCGCCGGAATTACCGCCTTACGAACCTTCTTCATCAAACCCCCTACCCGGAAGATCCGGCCGCCGGCGCCGGGCATTCGCGGCTGGTCGGAATGTCTAACGCCACGATAGCAAGCGCACGTTGGAGGCAGGTCTCTGCCCGGGTGCGGCGACTATGCCTCACGCTGCGGCTGAGCCGCCTAGAATTAGCACTCGGAAGTCGAGAGTGCCAACGTTTGGGGAGTAGAGGATGCCCAGGTACGAGTATGCGTGCAGGTCTTGCCAGCACAATTTTGAAGTCGTCCAATCTTTCACCGATGACCCGCTCACGGTGTGTGAGAGGTGTGGCGGCGAGCTGCGCAAGGTCTTCGGCAGCATCGGCATCACCTTCAAGGGCAGCGGCTTTTATCGTAATGACGCCCGGTCCTCCTCTTCCTCCTCACGCCCCGCGGCGAGTACGGAGAGCAAGCCGGCGGCCGCATCGAGTGATTCCACTGGCTCCAGCCCGACGGCAGCCGCTTCGGCCTGAGTCGCTCAGCCGCCCAGGATGACTCGTGGCCCCCTACCCCAACTGACGTAATGCCAACTCCAGTTGAGAAGAACCGACAGTCTGTTCCGAATGCCCAGCAGGGTCATTACGTGTAGAGCAAGCCAGGCGAACCAGGCCGACGACCCGGTTAGCTTGATTCCCGCGCCAAGCTCGGCAACTGCAGCCCGCCTGCCAATCGTGGCCATGGTCCCCTTGTCCTTGTAGCGGAAGGGCTTCGTCTCCTCCTCGGCCTCTATGGCAGTTATCATCATCGCCGCGTGCTGGCCCGTTTGGATCGCGGGCTGTGCAAGCTGGGGAATCAGCTTGTCTCCGGCTCCCATTGTGCCGGCGACATCGCCGGCGGCGAAGATGTTCGCGAAACCCTTCACGCGCAGATCGGGCTCGACCTCGATCCTTCCGTTGCGCAAGTGGGGAAGGCCCATCGAGCGCACTTCCTCCGAAACGCCCACTCCGGCTCCCCAAACGATCAGGTTCGACTCGATGAAGTCGCCATCGCCCAACTCCACGCCGGTCTCGATGACGCGCTTGACGGCGGTGTTCAACATCACCTCTACACCGCGTGATTTGAGTTCGCGTAGCGCGTAGCGCGATAGGGAGGGCGCGAACGCGCCGAGGAGCCGGTCCTGGGCCTCGATAAGGACGACTCGCGCGGTATCGGGATCCAAGGTCGGATAGTCGGTGCTGAGTGCGCGGGACTTCAGTTCGGCCAGCGCCCCGGCCATCTCCACCCCGGTGGCGCCTCCCCCAACTACAACGGTGGTCAGGTTGTAGTCCTTCATGCCATGGGCTGCAACCCACTCGAACATCTCGAAGACCCGGTTACGGACTTCTATGGCCTCGTCCAGCGTGTAAATCGCTCTGCAGTTCTCAGCAGCACCGGGGACGCCGAAGTAATTGGTTGTCGCGCCAACGGCGAGAATGAGGTAGTCATAGGGGAGTGAGACCCCGTCGGCCAGCATCACCCTTTGCGTGTCGGTGTCGATTTTTTCGAGAATGCCCTGGCGGAACTTGACGTTCTGCCTGCGGCGCAGCAGGGTCCGAACCGGGAACGCCACGTCTCCGGGGTTTAGCCCGGCAGTGGCGACCTGGTAGAGCAGGGGCTGAAAGGTCGCAAAGTTGTGCCGGTCGATCAGGGTGATCGAATACCCCTTGCCTTGTAGGGCCTCCATCGCCGACAGCCCGGCGAATCCTGCTCCGACGATCACTACACGCTTCATGGTGCCTCGCTAAATGCCATGGCGGGGATTGACGGCCATCCCATGCGGCCCGATTTGTGGGATCGATTCGAGCGCATGAGCTGCTTAAAGAGTAGTTGACGAGGATTGAGCCAACATCCGTTCAGGCCTGGGGATGACTTGTCGGCGGCACGATGCGTGGCCGCCAGCGCCGTGCGGGGTCAAAGTGAACGCTGCGAACCTCACCGTCGGCGAGTGAGCGTAAAAGGTCGCCCGGCCCGGCGATGCCGGCCTCCGGGGCAGACACGTAGGTCGTTCCGATGGCCGCCTCCACATGGGCGTCGCTGCCCGCTCCGAGCGCGACCCCATGGGCTTGGGCGATTGCACGGGCGGCCGGTATCGAGCCGTCCGGGGCGACCTTGGAGTTGGCCACTTCGACGATGTCCGCCAGCCCGCGCCTGCAAAAGTCGGCCAGGTCGGTCAGCGAAACGGATACGCGGACCGCGTCTCCAGGATGAGGGACGTAGACCAGTCCTCCCTGGTCGCGTATACGGCCCACCGCCCGAGCTGCGCTGAGGCCCGGCGGGACCCGCTCGGTCAGGAAGAGCCCGATGAGCTCGCCCTCCGCGACTCGCATCTCCTGGCCCACTATGACGGCGTCACCGAGCCGTTGACGCAGTTCGATGGCGCCCTCGATGGTCAGGTGGTCCGTAACCGCTATGTAGTCAAGCCCTGACTCGTCGAACGCGATAATGAAGTCGTCGAGGGTGGTCGTCGAATCGCCCGAGCGGTGGGTGTGAGTGTGCAGGTCTATACGCAAAGTCGCCGGCTCAGGTCCCGCTTACGTTCACATTGTCGATCGCAAGTGTAAGGCCGGCGGTTCCCCCTGGCCTGAAAGTCAGGTCGTTTCCTACTGCCCGCACATCGAGGAGCATTTTCTGCAGGTTGGACGAGATGGTGAACTCCTTGACCGGCTCGGCGAGCTCTCCTCCGCGCACACGGATGCCCTCGGCGCCGACTGAAAAGTCACCGCTAATCGGGTTGACTCCGGAGTGGATTCCCGAGATCGACTGGATCAGGTAGCAATCGCCCGCCTCGGCCAAGATCTGCTCCGGCGAGCTTTGGCCTGGGAGAGCCATCGTCGCCCTGGGCCCTGGCGTGGTCGATCCGGCGATGCCTCCCCTGATCGCGGATCCGGTCGAGGAAGTACCATCCTTGCGGGCCGTGTATGAGTCGTAGAGAAAGCCCTTGAGCATCCCGTCCTGGAACAACACGTTCCGCCTGGAGGCGAGCCCCTCGTCATCATACGGCGCGGCGGAGAAGAACCGAGGATCTCCCGGGTCGTCCACCAGAGTGACCAGCGGGCTGGCAACCTGCTCGCCGAGGCGGCCGGCGAAGATCGACCGCCCCCTCTGCACCGCGTCGGCGGAGAGGGTGGACGCAGCTATGGCCAAGAACGATGAGGCGATGTCAGGCTCAAGGATCACGGTGAAGAGGCCGCTGGCCGGCTTGGTCGCACCAAGCATCCTGGTGGCCTTCTCCGCCGCCTCGTTGGCGGCGAAGGCCAAGTCGAGACCGGCCACGTCGCGTGAGGCGTGCATCCCGTAACCCGTTTGGGTCTCGTCGTCGGTGCCCGCGAGAGCGTATGCCCAAAGCCAGCAGTAAGTTTGCTGGGTATAGGAGGCGATACCGGCGGAGTTGACCACTGCGCCTTCGACGGAGACGTCCCCGTAGTTGGAGGAGTTGAGGGAGCGGATGCGACTGTCTCTTGCCTTTACCGCGCGCTCCAACTCCATGGCCAGCTCGATCTTGTGGGCGGTCGGTGTTGTGAGGATGTCCCCCCGCCAGAGATCCAGAGTGGGAGCCTCCACCCCATCTGGGCTTGCCATGCCGCTGTGCGGATCCTCCGAGGCGAAACGTGAGTTGTCGCGTGCTTCCTCAAGGGCCCTTTCGATCTCGGCCCTCTCGAGCGTCCCGGCGTAGGAGACGCCTACCCGATTGCCCCGTATGACACGTATCCCGATGCCGGACGATTCGGCACCGGTGAGCGACTCGACCGAGGCCTGATACACCCGGATCGAGGTTTCGCGCTCCCAGACAAGGTAGGCCTCGATCTCTTCCCCCGCTTTGGCTTGCCCGACGACGGACTTTCCGATTTCTATAAGATCAGGCACCTGCGGTTCCTCCAACTGTCACCTTGGTGATCCTCACGGTTGGCTGTCCGCAGCCCACCGGCACGCTTTGACCATCCTTGCCGCAGGTACCGGGGATGATGGCGAAGTCGTCGGCCACGGCATCTATGTTGGCGAGCACTTCAGGGCCATTGCCGATCAGGTTGGCATCCCGAAGCGGCGCGGTGATCTGTCCGTTCTCGATGAGGTAGGCCTCGGTCATTCCGAAGACGAAGTCGCCCGTGGCGGTGTTGACCTGCCCACCGCCGAGCTTGGCGACATAGATGCCGTGCTCGGTATCGGCGATGATCTCATCGGGGCTCTGGCTGCCCGGCATCAGGTAGGTGTTGGTCATGCGCACCATCGGCAAGTGCGCGTAGCTTTGACGGCGACCGTTGCCGCTGGAGGCACGGCGTTCCCGCGACCCCTGCGTGGAATCCCACATGTAGTCGGAGAGCACCCCGTTTTCGATCAGCACGTTTCGCGCCGCCGGATTCCCTTCGTCGTCGTGGGAGTAGGTTCCCCACTGGTTTGTTACCGTGCCGTCGTCCACCAGTGTCACCAGGGGGCTGGCGACGGTCTCCCCAACTCGGCCCGCGTATACCGAGGAAGCCTTCAGAATGTGGTCGGCCTCGAGGCCGTGGCCGCAGGCTTCATGGAAGAGCACCCCGCCACCTTGGCCCGCAAGCACGACCGGCATCGGCCCCGATGGGGTTGGGCGAGCGGAGAGCTTCTGGATCGCACGAATGGCTGCCCGCGCCGCGAGCTCGTCGACGTCGATATCATCGAAGAGTTCAAAGCCCATGGTCATAGCGGCGGTTTCGTAACCGGTCTGCATGCCGGTGTCTCCTAGTGCAATGCAGGAGATGGAGAGCCGGGTGCGCACCTGCTCCTCTTCGACGAACACTCCGTCGGAGTTGGCGACCAGGAAGCGGCGCAGCGAATCCGAATAGCCCGCGTTCACTTGGCGGATCGCAGCTCCTTGGCCTCGCCCGGCGGCGTCGAGGCGCCGGAGCAGCTCGATCTTGCGATCTTTCGCAACCGACCCGGGGATGGCCTTCTCATGCGCAAGCGGGACGAAGATGCGTGGCGTCACGGCAACTTGCGCGGCGCGCGAAGTGCTGCCGCGCGCCAAGGATGACGCGGCTTCGATCGCACGATTCAGGCCGGCTTCGGAGAGGTCCGCCGTGTGGGCGAAGCCGGTGGTATCGCCGAACCTCACCCTGATGCCGGCTCCTCTAGAGGTGCCGGAGGCGAGTTCCTCCACCAGCGAGTCTTCGAGTGAGGCCGAGAAGGTGGCCTTTTCCTCGACAAAGATCTCGGCGAAGTCGCCGCCTCGGGCAAGGGCTCGCCCGAGGGCTTTTTGCACCACTGTCTCGTCTAGAAGCGTCATTTGGAACTCCTTTTCACTTCAAAACTACGCGATGCCGCTCCGCTAGTGGCCGGGTGGTGCCGTACGCACAGGCCGACCGGGCTTCTGCTCCAAACAGTTGGCTACCTGCCCTATAATCTTTTGAACGGGCAACGCCGCATCGGCCTAAGGTGGTGTTGGGCCGTTGGTGCTCGCAGGTTTGCCTCGACGGGGCGGCCGATGTCACCTCCCCCGCGGCGGGCGAGCGGCACAGCAGAAACGTGGGGCTCAGATGGGCAAGGCTCTAAGCGAAGACAAAAATTCGAGCCGCCCAGCCTCCGATAGCGCATGGCGGCGGGCTTGGCCGGTTTTGCGTTTGGCCAGCACCGTCGTAATGGTCTACGTGCTTTTCACCAAGGTGGACTGGAGCAGCGTCGCTCAGATTGGACGGCGCGGTCTCGGTCTTATCATCATCTCGTTCTTGACGACGCTGGTGGGGATCGTTCTCTCCGGGTATCGCTGGCAGAGGGTGCTTGACGCCCTTGAGGTCCCTTCCAGGATGCGTGACCTGGTGGAACTGCAACTCGCGGGAATGTTTGCGGGCAACTTCCTGCCGTCCACGGTCGGCGGTGATGTGGTGCGCGCCACCTGGCTGGCCAAGCTGAACAAGCTGGGAGCCGATTCAGCGGCTTCGGTTGTGCTCGAGCGCCTGACGGGATGGCTCGTCCTTCCACTTCTCGTGCTGGCGGGAATGTTCATAGACCCCGGCATCCTGGACCTGGGGGGAATATCAAAGGTCATCCTGCTGGTGGCGCTACTGACCCTTTGTGGCCTGGTCGCCATAGTCGCAGTCTTTCGTTCAGCGCACCTGACCAGGAAAATCAGGCGGGTCAAGGCCGTCGGAGAGGTGCTGCAGTCTCTCTATTCGGGGCTGGGAAAGGTCCAGCGCCGACCCTCCACGCTCCTCCCGGTATTCGGCTGGGCGTTCATGTATCAGCTGTGCGTGTTATTGGCGAGCATTTTCGCGGCGCAGGCCCTTCACATTTCGATCGGCTGGAAGGAGATGCTCGTCTTCGTTCCGACCGTGGCGATGCTACAAGTTGTCCCCCTTACCATTGGCGGGCTTGGTGTGCGCGAAGGTGCGCTGGTCTTGATGCTCCATCCCCTGGGGATCGGTTCGGCCCAAGCGATCGCCTTCGGGTTGCTGGTCTATGCGATTAATGTCGGCGCATCCCTGCTCGGGGCTCCGAGCTTCGCGCTGGGGTCCAGCCGGATTGTTGCTCGGCACGTGGCAGCTTTGAAGGGCGCTTCCGAGGAGAGATGAGCAGCGGCGTTTGCGGGTGCATCGTCGCGGGTCTAGCTTCTCAGTCGGAGGCGGGACGCGCCCTTGACCAGGCGAGCCGCGATGCTCCGGCGGTCTTTGGTTTTGCCGGGAGGTAGCATCATAACTTTTCGGCCCCGAGAGTTTGGTGGCGCGGCGGATCCATGGACCTGACGAGCGAAACAGTTGTAGAGGGCGTTCCAGAGGGCCTCGCCTGTGTCGCCGAGCGTATAAACGGACGCCTGCACTCCCTCTTCGAAACGGAATCAGAACGCTGGCGTGGTGTCGACCCGGAACTGGCCGTGCCTTACGAGGCGCTGACCAGGATTGTGGAAGCAGGCGGAAAGCGGCTTAGGCCCGCCTTTTGCTTCTTCGCCTACGTAGGCGCGGGTGGGAATCCAGACGATGCCATTGTCGTGGATGCGGGCGCCGCACTGGAGCTGCTCCATGCCTTCGCCATCATCCACGACGACATCATGGATGGCTCCGAGCTGCGCCGTGGCGCGAAGAGCGTGCATCGCAACTTCACCGATTGGCATGCGGAGGAGCACTTCAAGCGCGAAGCACGCCGCTTCGGTGAAGGAGTGGCCATTCTCATTGGCGACCTGGCCTTTGTGTACGCGGACTCGCTATTGGAGTCCGCCCCACCCGAGACGCGGAGCATCTACACCGAACTCCGTCTCGAAGTGAACGTGGGCCAGTACCTCGACCTCATCGGCACGGCGCGGGGCAAGCCCACGGTGGATCTGGCCGAGCGGATCTGCGTGTACAAATCGGGCAAATACACCGTGGAACGCCCATTACACATCGGGGCATCGCTTGCACATGCGAATGCCCGTGTCCTGGACCAGCTGAGTGCCTTTGGCATCCCACTTGGCGAGGCCTTCCAGCTTCGGGACGACATGCTCGGAGCCTTCGGAGACCCCGCGGTGATCGGCAAGCCGGTCGGCGAGGACCTGCGCGAGGGCAAGCCGACGACGCTGGTCGCCCTGACCCTGGAACGGATCGCCGGCCATGAGCTTGAACTGTTCCTCAACCTGTTCAACCGGGCTGAGCATGACGAGGCGGATTTAGCGACCATGCTCGGGTTGATCGAGGCGAGCGGCGCGCGGGCAATGGTGGAGTCCCACATCGACCAGCTTGTGTCGCAGTCCCTGGAGGCGCTAGAGGGAGCGGACCTCGAAGCAGAACCGAAGCGACACCTCGCTGAGCTGGCGATTTTCGTCGCCAATCGGTCGCTCTAGCCGAACGGCAGCCACGATCATGGGGCAGCCCACGCAAGTGCCCGTTCGCCATGGTTGGCTCAGCCGTAATCAAATCCCGCTGTTCGGAACTGCCCTGGCCGCCGTTTCGGCTTCCCTACTCGCACTAGCGGTGCCATTCGGCAATGACACCGCCGCGCACCTGTATCTGACCCACGTCTTTGCGCTCCACGGCTTCTCCTTCTGGGACAACTACTGGTACTTCGGCAGGGTCGACTTTGTCGGCTATTCATACCTGTACTATCCGTTGGCGGCGGTTGCCGGGGTCAAGGCTCCCGCCGTGGTCGGCATCGCCGCTACCGGCTTTGCGGCTGCTCGCCTGGTTCCCGACGGCCTTAGGGGCACGGGAATAGGGTTGGCTGCCAGCGCGTTATTGGGGGTGCTGATTCTTACGGGCGCATATCCCTTTCTTCTGGGGATGGGGCTTGGCGCTCTGGCATTTCTCGCCTTCCTGCGCTCTCGCCGAATGCTGTACTTGCTCGGAGCCCTGGTGGCAGGGGCCTCGTCGCCGCTCGCCCTTGTCGGTTTGGGCTTCGCAATGGTGTTTGTCACGATCAGGCGGCAAAGCGAGGCCGGACGCCTGCGCCTCCGGGAGATGCTCCGCTCGTCCGACACCCTCTACTTCATCGCCCTGGCGGTGGTGGGCCTGGTCTTCACGCTCCCAATCCCGGTATTCCAGATTCGCGGAACCTACCCGTTCTACGGCTCGGACCTTGCCATGGCCCTCGGGTTCGTCGTGGCTCTGTGGTGGCTGGGGGCTCGGCTTCCAGCTCGTGATGAGGTGGCGCTCAGGGCGACCGTCTTGCTATACGCCGTATTTCTCCTTTTGGTGTTTATTGACCCCGGAGCCCTGGGCGGCAACGCCGCGAGAGTCGGTGAGATTTCACCTGTGATCGTCGTCGCTGTATGGGCGAGGGGAGACTTCCGTCCCATCGCGGCCCGTCTCGGCGTTGCGGCGACTCTGGTGCTTTCACTGGCTTGGATGTCCCTTTCGGTGGTAGCCCCTCTTGGTGATCCTGCCGCTGCGTACCTCGCCAGTCCCGCCAGCTGGCGCCCCGTGATCGCCGCACTCCGGCCCTTGGCCGGAGGCAAGCGTGTCGAGTACGTCGACTCACTACTGCATGAGGGCGCCTGGTTCCTCCCCGCACACCGCATCGCGATCGCCCGGGGATGGTTCCGCCAGGACGACTTCCCGGCCAACCGCATCTTCTACGCGCCGGTGCTGCAGCCCGACGCGTATCGCGCTTGGCTCTGCGCCAATCAAATCGGGGCCGTGGTGCTCCCTCCGGGGCCCTACGACTATTCCTCCGTGGGGGAGGCGGCCCTGGTTTCATCGCGTCCGCATTTTCTTTCCGGTCCGATTCGAGTCGGGAAGTTTGAACTTTTCAAGGTCACCGGGTGCGTGGTGCCACAGGCCGAGGTGATCCACATAGCGCACAACTGGATGGAGGTGCGCATTTCCAGGCCCGGTAGCTATCGGCTACCGCTCAGCTATTCCCCCTTTGCCAAGAGCTCGAAAGGAAATTTGCGCCCGGCCCCTAATGACATGACCGAGATCACTGTTTCCGTCCCTGGGCTGGTGAGGATCGATGGATGAGAGGAGTGGAAGACCATTAGTTACTCAGCGCGCACAAAGCCCTTTGGCCCTGTGGGATTATTGCTCCTAGAATTTGGGTTTGAAGTCTCAGCTCCTGTGCCGTGACCTTGGTTGGACTCGGAGTTTGAGATCACAACCGGCGGCGGAACGGGACCGAAGCGGTAGCCGTGGAGTGGATATCGTCGGGGGCCTGTCGCGGAGGAATTTATTGACACTGCTCGAGAAGATCAATCAGCCCTCCGACCTGAGGAAACTTAGCTCTGCCGAGCTTGCGGAACTCTCGGAGGAGATCCGGCAGTTCATCGTGGACACGGTGACGGTAACCGGCGGGCATCTCGGCAGCAACCTGGGCGCGGTCGAGCTGACGATCGCTATGCACCTTGCCTTCGAATCCCCGAAGGACATACTTCTCTTTGACACCGGCCACCAGGCCTACGTCCACAAAATCATCACGGGTCGGCGTCCACGCTTCGAGACTCTTCGGCAGGAGGGCGGGCTGTCCGGCTACCCTTCCAAGAGCGAATCCGAGCATGACTGGATCGAGAATTCCCACGCCTCGACCGCTCTCTCGTATGCCTACGGACTTGCCAGCTCCCTTGAACTCGGCCGCGGCCCAGCGGTCGGATTGACCGACGCACAGTCTGCGTCGGACTCTACGCGCTACGTGGTCGCTCTGGTGGGCGACGGCGCTTTGACGGGCGGACTCGCATACGAAGCCCTGAACAATCTCGGACATGGCTCCAAGAAGGTGATCATCGTCTGGAACGACAACGGCCGCTCCTATGCACCGACAATTTCGCGGCTCTCCAGCTCGATTACGCGCATTCGGCTAAACCCCACCTATATCCAGGCGCGTTCGCGGGTGCGCCAGGTCCTCCAGGAGTTCCCCAAGGTCGGCCCGTTGGCAACATCCGGCCTCGTCAGCCTGACGGCCGCATTACGCGAAGCGATAGAGCCCCGGGTCTTCTTCGAGTCACTTGGAGTCCGTTACACGGGTCCGATCGACGGTCACGACATTTCGGCCATGGAGTACGCGTTTCGTGGCGCCAAGGAGTGGCAGGGTCCGATCGTCGTCCATGTCGTTACCCATAAGGGCCATGGCTACGGACCTGCCGAGGCGGACGAGGTGCAGTGTCTGCACGATCTGAAGGTCGCCAGCATTCTGACTGCGGCAAACCGGGAATCCTATACGGAAGCGTTCTCGGACAAGCTCTGTGAGATCGGTGAACGCAGGCCCGAGGTGGTGGCGATAACCGCAGCCATGCCCAGCCCGACGGGGCTTCTGCGATTTCAGGACCGCTTCCCGGACCGCTTCTATGACGTCGGCATCGCCGAGGGCCACGCTGTCACCGGCGCCGCCGGCATGGCGATGGGCGGGCTGCGGCCGGTGGTTGCCATCTATTCGACCTTCCTCACCCGGGCCTTCGACCACGTAAATCTGGACGTTTCCCTCCACAACCTGCCGGTAACATTTGTGATCGACCGCGCGGGCGTCACCGGTGATGATGGCCCGAGTCATAACGGTGTGCTCGATTTGGTGGAGATGTTGGCGGTTCCCAACATGACCGTCTTTGCACCTTCATCCACCGCCGAGGTCGGCTTGGCTCTGGAAACCTCGCTCGACTTACCCGGGCCGAGCGCGATCCGCTTTCCAAAGACAGCGGGTCCGCACCTGCTCGCGCCAGAGGTCCCTCTTTCCCAAGGGCTGACCGCCCGTCGCCTACACGAAGGTTCCAGCGGAGTAGCCATTGTGGGAGTCGGAAAGCTCGCCGAGGTCGCACTCGAAGCAGCGGTCCGCCTCGAGGAAGAAGGGCTTTCCGTGGCAGTATGGGATCCGCGAGTGGTCAAGCCCTTCGATCCGGCGATGCTCGCCGAGTTGTCTCGCTGTTCAACCGTCTACGTTGCCGAGGATGGGTTCGTGCCCGGTGGCGTGGGGACGCACCTGCGCTACGCGCTCGACGGACTACCGGAGTCCGATGCCGAGGTCGTCGAACTTGGCCTACCCATCGCCTATGAAAAAGTCGGCAAGGCTGATGCGATACTTTCCAAGCGGGGCCTTGACGCTGTGGGTCTCGCACGGCGCGTCCTATCGGACTCGGCCGCGCGGGATGTGGACGGCTTCGGCCTCTCCGAGCTTGCTCGGGAGGGCCGTACCACCAAGCCTTTCTAGGGGCGACCTTCAGCGGGCACAATGGCCTGGCTCGACTTGAAGTCGGCTCGGGAGACGGCGCGGGTCACGGCGTAGGCCTCCATCGCCCTCGCTGCCGTATCGGCCTGCACCGCCTCCATCAGACTGGCCACGCCGGTTTTGTCGGCCAGGGAGGTCTCCAGCCAGGGGTCGAGGAGGTCCGGGCCGATCATCACGGGCATACGGTCGTGGATGTGGGCCAGTTGGACCGTCGCGGCCTGGGTGAGGATCACGAAGGTTTCGACCGGGCTGTTTTCGTCGGGCTCGAACCAGAGGGCCGCAAGAGAGACGATCTGCTCATCGGTGGCATGGATGAAGTAAGGAGTCTTGGTACCTTCCTCCTTCATCCATTCGAAGTAGCCGTTGGCGGGCACCGCGGCACGATGCATCCGGACCGACCGGCTGAAGGACGGCTTGGAAAGCACGGTCTCGGACCGGGCGTTGATTAGCAGCTTGGGAGCGGGCTGGCTCCTGAAGGCCACGGGACGGCCGAAGTGGGCGACGGAGAGGATCCGCGATGCTTCGCCACCTCGCACTGTCAGTGCAGGCTCGGTGGGAGCAAGGTTGTAGTTGGCGCGAAGCTCGCCTTCGGTGTCGAGGTCCTCTGTGAGGGTTCCCGTATCGGGGGCAATGCTCAGGCGGTATTTGTCGATCACGTCCTGCAGCGAGACGCTCTGGGTGAACCTGCCGCACATCTCAGCTCCTTGGGGAAAGGTGACCGGCCACCAGATACTAGCTCTGGCATGGACATCAACGAGGAACCCGTCCTCCAGGAATAGTTGAACCGGCAACTAGTGTTGAAAATAGATGCAAAAAGCAAACAGTTTGGTTTTGGAACGAGGAATGGTGCGTAGTGGCTGTTGTGGGTGAAGCGAGCGCAGGCGGCGCGGAGAAGATCGGAGGCGAAGGCGGTCTGACGCATCGTCAGATCATGATGGCCTTGAGTGGCCTGATGCTGGGGATGTTGCTCTCGGCACTGGACCAGACCATCGTCTCCACCGCCCTTCCGACCATCGTTGGCGACCTGGGCGGGTTGAATCATCTTTCCTGGGTTGTCACCGCTTACCTGTTGACCTCGACGGCGGTGACCCCTCTATATGGGAAGATCTCTGATCTTTACGGACGCAAGAAGCTCTTTCAGTTCGCGATCGTAGTCTTCCTGATCGGCTCGGCGCTTGCCGGCCTCAGCCAGAACATGGGAGAACTCATCGCGTTCAGGGCGCTACAGGGCGTCGGCGGCGGTGGAATCTTCGCGATGGTGCTATCGATCATCGGCGACATCGTTCCTCCCAGACAGAGGGGTAAGTACCAGGGATATATGGGCGCCGTCTTCGCCAGCGCCAGCGTCTTCGGCCCCCTGGCGGGCGGCTTCCTCACCGATCAGATTTCATGGCGCTGGATCTTTTATGTCAACCTCCCCATCGGCATCTTCGCGCTGGTTGTCACCAGCGTCGTTTTGAAGCTGCCAGTCAGCAAGCTTCGCCACAAGATCGACTTCCTGGGCTCGGCTCTGGTCTCGGCTGCAGTCACCACCTTGCTTCTGGTCACCGTGTGGGGTGGACAGACCTATGCCTGGGGATCGACCACGATCATCGCCTTGATTTTGGCAAGCCTTGCCCTGGTGGGCGCCTTTATTTGGCGAGAGGCCAAGGCGGCTGAGCCGATTCTTCCCTTGGGCTTGTTCCGCAATCGGGTCTTCTCGGTATCCTCGGCCATGGGATTCATCTCGGGCTTCGCCCTCTTCGGCGCTGTCATCTACCTTCCCGAATACATGCAGATGGTGCGCGGCGTTTCGCCGACGGGCTCGGGGCTGATGCTGATCCCCCTGACTCTGGGAATAGTTGTCGGGTCGGTGGGCAGTGGGCAGATGATCTCCCGCATGGGCAAGTACCGCATATTCCCCATCGTCGGCTCAGTCATGCTCATCGTCGGCTTCTACCTTTTCAGCCTGTTCAAGGTCCACACGCCTTACTTCGTCGAGGCGGTGTACATGCTCGTAACCGGAGTCGGACTTGGACTGTCGATCCAGGTAATCGTGCTAGCCACCCAGAACTCGGTCTCGATGAATGAGATGGGCACGGCGACTTCGGCCGTCACCTTCTTCCGGACCATGGGTGGCGCGATCGGAACGTCTTTTTTTGGCAACATCCTCATCAACAGGCTGACCCACAACTTGACGGTTCTCCTGCCTGGCGCGGGTGCCGCTGCGCATAGCGCTGCCAATTCCGCGATGTCGGGCACGCCTGCGGCGATGAGCCGCCTCCCGGCGCCGGTGCACACGGCCATCATCGATTCGTTTGTGCGGAGCCTTCACGTTGTCTTCCTGTGGGCCATCCCCTTCGCGGTCGTCTCCCTTATCTTGGCCCTGGTGCTGCCGGAGCGCCCGCTGCGCTCGACCGCTGGCCCCCAGAACGGTCAGGAGGCCGGCGAGGATTTCGCAGCTCCGATGCTGCTCGCAGAGTGAGCGCGCCGGGTGTTGCCGACCCGGCCGGGGCTCCCGTCGCGGACCCCGCTAGAGTTCCAGGTGCAGGCAGAGAGCTGACCGACGTGACCAGTGCCGTAGAGGTGCCAGGGGAAAGCGGACCGGAAGCCCCGGCGCAGGCGGCGCGTCGCGGGATCGGAACGTTTCGCGCCCTTTCTCGGCGCAACTTCCGTCTCTACTTCATCGGGCAGATCATTTCCAACTCCGGAACCTGGATGCAGACGGTCGCCCAGTCCTGGCTCGTCCTCGAGTTGACCAAGTCGGGCCTCGCGCTGGGCTTGGTCTCCGCAGCACAGTTCCTGCCGATCCTGCTTCTCTCCCCCCTGGCGGGCGTTTACGTGGACCGTACAGACAAGCGGCGGCTCCTGGTTTTCACCCAAAGCGCCTTCGCGTTGATTGCCCTGGGGCTCGGGGTGCTTGTACTTGCCAAGCTGGTAGCCCTCTGGATGGTCTTCGCCTTGGCGGCGCTGATGGGCATCGTCAATGCGATCGACACCCCCGCCCGGCAAAGCTTCGTGATCGAGATGGTGGGGAAGGAGGACCTGGCCAACGCCGTCAGCCTGAACGCCGTGCTGATGAACTCGGCCAGGGTCATCGGCCCGGCGATTGCCGGTGCGGTGATCTACCGCTTCGGCGTGGGGCCGAACTTCATTGTCAACGCGATCAGCTATGTGGCGGTGATCGCCAGCCTGCTGATGCTCCGATCCTCGGAGTTGATGCCGTCTCCTCCGCTCCAGGCACGCAAGGGACAGCTGCGCGAGGGGCTCAGGTACGTGGCACGCACTCCCCGCTTGGCCATTCCCCTTCTCATCATGCTGGTCGTGGGAACGCTCGCCTACGAGTTCCAGGTCTCCCTCCCCTTGCTCACCACCTTGACCTTCCATCTCGGCGCGGGTGCGTACGCGGCCATCACCGCGGCGCTGGGCGTGGGTGCGGTCATCGGAGGTCTGGTGGCGGCGACCTATGCGAAGCCGTCGATGCGCAGGCTTGCCGGTGCCGCGCTCATCTTCGGGAGCCTCATGGTGGTCGCCGCACTGATGCCCACCTTCTACACCTCCCTCGGCGCGGTTGCCCTGGCCGGACTCGTGTCCATCATCTTCCTCTCCACCGCCAACACGCTCCTGCAGATCACCGCCAAACCGGATATGCGCGGCAGGGTGATGGCGCTTTACACCGTGGCCTTCCTGGGAACCACGCCAATCGGCGCTCCACTGGTGGGATACATCGCCCAGCACTTTGGCGGGCGGGCGGGAATCCTGGTCGGGGGCGTGGCAACCGTTGCGGCCGGCGCGCTCGGTGCGCTGGCGATGCAGCTTGCGCGCAAGAGGCGGATTGAGGCACTGGAGCGCTCGGTCGCCTAGGCGTCTCATCAACCTTTGAAGTGGGCGCGCTAGGATCTTGCTGAGCAAATTCGCCGTCCGGCCCCTCCGGGGGACTCGGTATGCACCGAAAACCTAGCGAGGTCAATTGTCCAAGAGTGCAGTGCAGCAGGTGGGTCTGGCCATGCAACGGGTGGTCTGGTCCAGGCGGGCCAGCAGCTGGGACGAGATGTCCAATCCCGGCCTGGAGCGCGTGATCTCGGAGTTGGTCGAGTACGTGGGCGATCGCCCGGAGGCAATCGCGATCGACCTGGGTTGCGGTTCGGGCCAGCTTTCCATTCCCTTGGCCGCGCATGTCAAGGAAGTCGTGGCGGTGGACATCGCTCCACGCATGGTCGAGCTGCTCGACGACAAGCTCAAGCGCGCGGGCATCTCAAACGTAAAGCCGTCCGTGGGTTCGGTCCAGGAGCTCGGACTTGGTGACGGGGCAGTGCAGTTGGTGGTCTCAAATTACGTTCTCCACCACCTGAGTGACAGGGAAAAGGCGGAATTCGTAAAGGATGCCTTCCGCTGGCTGTCCCCCGGTGGCGAGCTCGTATTCGGGGACATGATGTTCGGTCGTGGTGGAACGGCCGAGGATCGCAAAGTCATCGCCGACAAGGTGAAGGTGCTCCTGGGAAAAGGTGTCGGAGGATGGTGGCGCATCGCCAAAAACGGAGTGCGCTATCTCTTCAGAATTCAGGAGAAGCCCATAAGCCTTGCGGCGTGGGTTGGTCTGCTGAAAGAGGCCGGCTTCGAAGAGATTACATCCAAGCGCATCGTGGCCGAGGCGGCCATCGTTTGCGCCCGCAAACCGGCGTAGCCTGCGGTTCTCGGCGCAGTCGTGCTCTCTGGGCGACTAGTTTGTCCTCGAAACTACTCTCGGGTCAACCTAGAGTTGTCGAGCGGGAATTCAAGCCCCACCAGGATGCGACCCGATATCTTCACCGAAGGTGTTCGGATGCCTGAGATAAGGAGGTGATGTCATGAAACGCGGTGAACCCCCAAGTACCCCGCCCAGCAAGCTCTCGTGGCGTCATCTCCGAGCCGTCTATTCGGCCTGAGCTCCTGGGGGAGTGATCCGGCGCTTGCCGGAGGTGCGCGCCACGCTGTCGAAAGAGGTGACATCGTGGCCTACAAGGTTCCTATCGTGCCGCGCAAGGCGATCTCGGGCATCCGGGCATCGCGTGCTAGGCGGCTTACAACCATCGCGGAGATCCGCTCGTCGATCATTCCCCTCTCCGGGCTGATCGGAATGCGCGTCACCAACCAGGCCGGCGCCGAGATCGGCGTGTTGGAAGACCTGGTGGTTCGCTGGGCGGCTGAGATCGATTATCCTCCGGTCACCGGTCTTGTCGTAAAGGTCGGCGGCCGCCGTGCCTTCGTGGATGCCGAGAAGGTCGAGGTATTCCAGCGCAATAGCGTGGTGCTTAAGAACTCCAAACTCGATCTTCGTGACTTCAAGAAGCGCTATGGAGAGGTCCTCCTTGCCAAGGAGGTCCTCGATCACCAACTGGTCGATGTCGAAGGCATCCAGGTCATTCGTGCGGCCGAACTGTATCTTGCCCACGCCCTCGGCCGTCTCCGACTGGTTGGTGTGGAGGTGGGGGTGAACGCGCTGGTGCGCAGGCTCGCTCCGAGAAGGGTGCGGGCCGAGGCGCGACCCGTGCGTGTCATCGACTGGTCTGACGTCGCCGCGTTTGACGAGACCTCGGGGTCGGTGAAGTTGCGCAACTCCCGAGCCAGCGGCGGGATACGCCGCCTGCGTCCGGCGGAACTTGCGGATTTGCTCGAAGACCTCGGCCGTCACGAACGAAGCGGACTGATCGAGGCGCTGGGTGTCGAGGCGGTAGCGGACGCCCTCGAGGAGATGGACCCGGAGCCCCTGGAATCGCTGATCCGTTCGACCGAGCCCGAGGTGGCCGCTGACCTGGTTGCAAGCATGGAGCCCGACGAAGCCGCAGAGGCCTTGAGGGATCTCGAGGAAGGCGAGAGGGAGGAGCTGCTGGACCTGCTTGAACCTGACCGTGCCGCCGAGCTAAAGGAGTTGATCGGCTACGAGGAGGATTCCGCCGGCGGCGTTATGACGACCGTGATCCTCGAGGCCTCGGAGGACACCCCGATATCCGCCGTGGTGGCGCAGCTCAGTGCGATGGCCAAGCACGCTTCCGATCTGGATGGCGTGGCGGTTGTCGACTCCGACGGCGTATTCGTCGGTGACGTATCCATCTTCGACCTTTTGGTCAGCCCCGACCGGGACGCCGCGGTCGGCTCCCTGCTGGCGGAGTCCGAGGCGGTGTCGCTCGCGCCGGAGGACGACCTCGAGGCGGTTGCCGAGAGCCTCATCACGACCAGGCGATCCTCGGTCGTGGTGACGCGGGGGGGTCGCCCGGTCGGAAGGATCCTCGCGGATGACCTGGTGGACGCTTTTCTGCCGCAGCGACAGCGTGGGAAGTTCCCGAGGCTGCTCTCCTGACGCCGGCGCAAAGCCGGAGTTTCCGATAAGTCGTTTGTTCCGTCGCGCCTCGAGGCGCCGTTGAATAGGTATGGTCCATGGTCGAGGTGCGCAAGGTGAAGCGAGAGAAGCAGGGGGCGTCTCGTCGCAGCCGCTACACCTTCTTTGCCTACCTTGCCGCTGCCGGCCCCGGCCTGATCGCGGCTAATGCCGGCAACGACGCGGGTGGGGTTGCCACCTATGCGTCAGCAGGCGCTCAATTCGCCTACAAGACGCTCTTTTTCATGGTTCTTGTCACCATCGGCCTGGTGGTTGTGCAGGAGATGGCCGCACGTATAGGCGTCTTCTCCGGCAAAGGGCTGGCTTCCCTGATCCGGGAAGAATTCTCCCTCCGGTTGACTTTTCTTGCGGTCCTGGCGCTGACCGTAACCAACATCGGCCTGGTCGTCTCGGAGTTTGCCGGCATCGGAGCCGCGCTCGGGCTGTTCGGGGTCTCCCGCTACATTTCCGTCCCCATTGCCGCGGTGGTGATCTGGTCCCTGGTGCTAATGGGATCGTACAAGTACGCCGAGCGGATCTTCCTGGTCATGTCGGTGGCCTTCCTGGCCTATCCGATCGCGGCACTGCTTGGTCATCCTCATTATGGTGCGATCCTGTCCAATCTGGCCCTGCCGCATTTCGTGGCTTCGCGCGACTACGTCTACCTTGCGGTGGCACTGATCGGCACGACCATTTCCCCCTACATGCAGCTATACGCGGCTTCCGGGGTGGTGGACCGCGGGATAGCGCCCGAGGAGTACCCGCTCGAGCGGATCGACGCGGTGGGCGGGGCGATCTTCGCGAATGTCATTTCCATCGCCATCATCGTCGCGACGGCAGCCGCCATCGGCGGGACCGGGCCGCTGGCATCTGCCTCACAGGCCGCGCTGGCGCTGCAGCCCGTGGCCGGGCGCTTCGCCACGGACCTGTTCGCGGTGGGGCTCTTTGGCGCGTCCGCGCTTGCCGCGGCGGTAGTGCCTCTATCGACCTCCTACGCCATCGCGGAAGCGGCCGGCTACCAGCGGTCGGTTTCGAGCTCCTTCAGGGAGGCTCCCGTATTCCTGGGGATCTTCACGGCGCAGGTGATCATCGGCGCGGCAATCTCGTTGATCCCTGTCAACCTGATCAAGCTTCTGGTTCTGTCCCAGGTGCTGCAGGGATTGATCACCCCGATCATCCTGGTGTTCATACTGGTACTCGCAAACCGGCGCTCGGTGCTTGGCGAGCATGCGAATGGACCCGTCTTCCGCTCGGTTGCTACGGTAGTAGTGACGGGGGTGTCGGCATTGTCCCTGCTCTTGCTGGGCCAGACTGTTCTCGGGTGGTTCCATTTTGGAGGATAGCGAAGGGGCCAATCGGGGGCTGCGGATAGCCTTCTGCGTATATCGAGGCAATCCCTTCTCGGGAGGGCAGGGCGTCTACACCAAGTACATAACCGCGGCGCTCATCGACCTTGGACACAGCGTCACCGTCTTCTCCGGGCCGCCCTACCCAGAGCTCGATCCCCGGGCTGAACTGGTGAAGATCAAGTCGCTCGATCTGTACAGGCAACCCGATCCTTTCCGTATTCCAAAGCGCGAGGAGTTCGAGTCGGTCTTCGACCTGATCGAGTTCGCTCTGATGTCGACCGGCGCGTTTCCCGAGCCGCGCGTTTTCGGCTATCGTGCCGGCCGCCTGATCGCCGCCAGGGCGCGTGAATTTGACGTGATTCACGACAATCAGTCCCTCAGCTGGTCTTTGTTGAGGCTGCACCTCGACGGAATGCCCATGGTCGCAGCCATTCATCACCCGATCACCGTTGACCGCCGTCTCGATATGAGGGCTGCCCGTGGTCTGAAGGCAAAGTTCGGGGCCTTTCGCTGGTACGGCTTCGTGCGCCACCAGTGCGAAGTGGCGAGGCGAATCCGGACCATCCTCACGGTGTCGGAGACGTCACGCCGCGACATGGCGGCGTCCATGGGAATCGATCCTGGGCGGGTGCGCGTCGTGCCTATCGGGGTCGACACAACAGTTTTCCGGCCGCTGCCGGGAGTGGAGCGCGTCTCGTTCTCCGTGGTTACGACCGCTAGCGCCGACGTTCCCCTCAAAGGGCTGGTCCACCTGGTCGAGGCCCTGTCGCTGCTCGTGCGCCGCTATCCCCAAATCCGGCTTTCCATCATCGGTGCCACCCGGCCGGGGAGCGACGTGCAGCGGCTCGTGGACCGGCTGGGGCTACGTGAAAGGGTCGACTTCCTGGGCAAGGTGAGCCAGGAGGAGATCGTGCGCCTGTATTCCGCGTCCCAGGTCGCCTGTGTTCCCTCCCTATATGAAGGATTCAGCCTTCCGGCCATCGAGGCGATGGCCTGTGGGATCCCCCTGGTGGCCACCGACGGAGGCGCGCTGCCGGAGGTGGTCGGAGATGACGGGGAAGCCGGCCTGATTGCGCGCGCCGGGGATGCTCGATCCATCGCGGAGCAGATCGCGAGGGTATTCGACGACCCGGCGCTTGCCTCCTCGCTCTCGCATCATGCCCGCTTGCGCGTCCTGGCCAGGTACTCCTGGAAGAGCGCCGCCATCTCAACCGTGGAGGCATATCGTTCGGCAATGGCGGAGTCCGTCAGTGGGAGCACCGGGCAGGCCGTGGACGAGCCCGCTCCGATCTCGCTGGAGGAGGGCTTCTCGGCCGCCGGGGGTGGGCAGTGATCACCTTCGATTTCTCCAGGCTTGGAGATCTTCGTGGCCGGCGTCTGCTTGACGTAGGCGCAGGCGCGGGTCGCCACGCGATCGAGGCCGCCCGGAGAGGCGCGATGGTCACCTGTGTCGAGCTCTCGACGGAAGCCATGCGGGAGATTCCCATAGCGGCTAGGGCGGCCGAGGAACTACTGGGGCTGGAGCCCGGCGGGCTGTCCATGCGAATCAGGGTAGTCAAAGGGGACGCCCGGTCGCTGCCGTTTCCCGCCTGCTCCTTCGACGCGCTGATTGCCTCGGAGGTACTCGAGCATGTTAGTGAAGACCGAGAGGTACTGGCCGAGCTTGCAAGGGTGGCCAGGCCCGGCGCCAAGATCGCGGTCTCCGTTCCCCGATTCTTCCCCGAGGTGGTGAGCTGGTTCCTGTCTCTGGCCTATCACGACGCGGAGGGCGGGCACATCCGCATATACACGCGCAGACTCCTCAGCGAGAGGTTGACGAGCATCGGACTGCGCCCATTGGGAGTGGGTTACGCTCATGCCCTGCATACGCCCTACTGGTGGTTGAAGTGTTTGGCGGGTGTGGACAACCATTCTGCCGCTCCGGTGGCTGCTTACCATAAGCGGCTGGTGGCGCAAATGATGGGCGAGGCTCCCCGGCTCGAGAGGCTCGAGCAGAGATTGAACCCCTGGCTGGGCAAGTCGCTCGCAATATATGCGGAGCGGCAGGCAGGCGACGTGGAGGTGAGGCAGCTTGCTGGACGGCGCTGAGACTCGTCGGACCGGGGCCTACATCGCCTCGATGAAGCTCGGGGCCGGGCTGGTCCCCTGGTACGCCGGCGGACCTATCGACCCATGGAACCATGCGGAGGCGGCTATTGGAATGGCTCTGGCCGGCGAGCACGAAGCCGCGATTCACGCCTTGGAGGCGCTGTTCGCTCTGCAGAACCGCGACGGGTCCTTCTGCCACTTTTACCTCGCCCGCGGCGTCAAGGAGCCGAACCGGGACACGAATGTCGTCGCCTATTCGGCGCTGGGGCTGCTCGCCGTCATGGCGGCCGTGCCCAAGTACGAACCGGAGAGCCTCTTTGCGCGTGCGGCAGCGGCGCTTGACTGGGTGGTCTCCTTACAGCGTCCCGACGGTGGCTTCCCGATGCTCCAGCGCCCGGATGGCACGCTGCACGCTCGGGGGCTCCTGGCAGGTTCGTGCTCCATACTCAACTCGCTGGAGGCCGGGATAGCCTTGGCGGCCCACTTCGACCTGGAGCGCCCGGAATGGAAGATTGCGCAAGTGGCCTTGAGCGAGTACCTCTCCACCGACCGCGGCAGGATCGCCGGTAAGGGGGACTGGGCGATGGATTGGTACTATCCGGCACTGGCCGGCCTGGAAGTGCCGCATCCCGACGGACGCCGGCGCTTCTACACTCCAGGCCTTGGTGTACGGTGCATCTCTAGCAGGCCCTGGTATACCGCGGCCGAGACCGCCGAGGCGGCCATGGCCCACCAGCTCGCCGGGCACTCGGGCCTGGCAGCCGAGGTGCTGGAGAGCACCCGGCGCTTCAGGTGTGACGACGGCTCCTACTTCACGGGCCTGGTGGAGCCACAGGGCGTGAGCTACCCGGGGGGCGAAGTGTCGAGCTACACCGCGGCCGCCGTCCTCATCGCCGACGACGTTCTCCGGGCCGGAAGCCGGGGCTCATTGGCGGGTCACTTCGCAGCCCGCCTCGCGGCGACCAGCCGGGGCTGATCCTGGGTCCCATCCCGGGGGGTCGGAGGGGCGTGGGCTCTGGCGCCGGTACCAACACCGCAGGCGTGGTCAAATTCGCTGCAACGCCCGTAGAGACCCTTCGCGCCCAAACTCGACGAAAGCACCCGAGTCAATCGCTTCGCGATAGATTTCCCAAGGCGGGCGGCCGCCCTGTTTCGGATCTTCGAAGACGTCGTGGATGATGAGGAGGCCGCTCCTCTCCACTTTTGGAGCGTAGCTCCGGTAGTCGCGCCAGGCGATCTCACGGCCGTGACCACCATCGATGAATACGAGTCGCGCAGCCGAGAGAACAGCGGCTGCGGCTGCCGAATCGGCCACGACCGCCACCACCTGGTCCGCGATGCCGGCCACCTCGAGTGTCCGCCGAAAGCGATAGAGCGTGTCGAGTGTGCCGCTCAGCGGATCGACCAGCGCGGCGTCGTGGTGCTCCCAACCAGGACCATTCTCCTCCGAGCCTCGATGATGGTCGATGCTGACGATAGTGGCGCCCGCTTCCTTGGCGGCGTGGGCCAGATAGATGGTGGAAAGTCCGCAATAGCTGCCTACTTCGATTCCCGTGGTCCCGGGGGCGAGGACCAGTGAGGCGAAGTGACAGAGCGCCTCGCCTTCGGCGGCGGGCATGAATCCGCGTACAGCACCTGCCACGCGGGCCAAGCGTTCCGGCAATGCCTGGCGAGGCTGGTCAACCATGAAGCACCTGGTTTGGCGGCTCCTCGTGCCACTCGTCCGCCGGGCTAAGCTCGTCCGGCAGCACGCGTGGGAAGTTGAAGGTAAAGGTGCTGCCGATTCCATAGGCTGATTCGACGCTTATCTGACCCCCCACGTTCAATGAAGCCTTGCGTGCTATGGCCAACCCCAAGCCGGTTCCTCCGCTGGCGCGGTCCCGCGCCTCAGTTGCCCGGTAAAGGCGATCGAATATCTTCTCCAAGTGGCGCTCCTCGATCCCGATCCCCGTGTCGCGAACCGAGACCGAATAGCTGAGCTTGTCGACCTTTCTGCCCACGATCTGCACCCTGTCCTGGGTGTTCACGTAACGGAGAGCGTTGGTGAGCAAGTTGTCGATGACGGTCTCGATGAGCCGCCTGTCCTGGACCAATTCCGCGGGCTCGGCGGTATAGGAGAGGTTTATCTGTTTCCGCTTGGCCTCGGGGGCGAAGCGGGCGTAGGCCGATGCGCACAGCTCTCCGGCATCAAAGGCGGTCACCGAGACAGCGTTGGTAAGCTCCAGCCGATCCAGCTCACGGAGATCCTCAAGCAACCTGTAGATGCGCTTGGTCTCCGAGGCGATCAGCGCCGCGGCTTCGCGCTTCTCCTCCTCGCCATCGATGGTCGTATCCGCGATGGCTATGGCCAGTCCGGTGACCGCATTGATCGGGGTGGCGATCTCATGCGCCAGGTCGGAGAGGAATCGCCTCTGCAGCAGGTCAGACTCCTCCAGTCTGTTGGCCATGTTGTCAAAGGCGGAGGCGAGTTGTTCGAACTCCGGGGGCAGGGTCTCTTCCAAGCGGGCGCTGAGGTCGCCTGCCTCGATCTTTTCCGCCACCTGTGAGGCCCGCTCGACCGAGCCCCCGACGAGCTGGGAGATGATACGCGTCACCCACACCGCTCCGATCAGCACCCCAAGGATCACCACCGCCGAGACCGCGGTGAGCTCGGCCGAGAGCGGGGTCGTGCGGGCCTCGGGCGCCACGACACGGACGGAGACGTGTTCACCGCTGCGCATGTCCCGGATATTGGACTCGGGCCGGACGGTTGCGCTGTTGTCGAAGAGAATC
>JAJZLQ010000140.1 GCA_021850605.1 Actinomycetes bacterium | reverse complement strand
CCGTTTTGCCGCCATAGACGAGGGGGAGCCGATCGCCCCCCAGGGCACCTCGCTCGCCTTGTACGGCGACGGCGCCGAGCGGGCGGCCGAGATGTCCAGACTGAGCGAACTAGGTTATCGCCGCCTAAAGGTGAAGGTGGACGCGCCGATCGACGCCGCATCCCTGGCACCATTGGTGGCGGGTACGGGCATCGAGCTGAGCGCGGATGCCAACGGTACGCTTTCGGGCCGCGAGGAGCTGGCATCCTTGCTCGGCGTGGGCTTCAGCTACGTGGAGCAGCCCTTTGCACCCGGCTCACTGCACGACTTGGCCCAGCTGCACCGCATCGGTTTGCCAAGCGGCTCGGCTCGGCTCGGCCTCGACGAGAGCATCTCCGGGCCCGGCGCGCTCAGGGACGCCGTCGCCTTCGTGCCCTTCGCCGTCGCCGCGCTCAAAGTCTCGCGCTTGGGAGGAATTGCGGCGCTGCTGGAGGCGGTGCGGATCGCGGAGGCGGCAAAGATCGGGTACTACATCGGCGGGATGTACGACACCCCCATACTGCGCCGCCTGAACGCACTGCTGGTCAAAGCTCTGGAACCACCTGAGATCTCGGATCTTGGCCCGGATGGGGATTTCTTCGGGCCGGAGATCCCGCCCTCGGTGGTCCGTCGTGGTGATGGGGACCTGATGCTCGTGGGCGACGTGGGGATTTCGGGGCCGTTCATTCCCGCTGAAGAGCACTGCGTCGGGGTGTCGGAGTTTCTCGTGTGAGCGCTGTTCCCACGCCTGGGACCGTGGGTTTCTCTCGCGCAGGCCGGCGCGGCACCCGAGGCGGCCTTGGCCCTCCTGGCGTCACTGACCCTCCGCCGCTGCAAAGCGGGCGGGTCCAGTCCCGTCCGCCGATGCCCCGATGCGGTAAGGAATTTGGGTTCCGCGACGCATTCCGGTCCCTTCCAAGGGCCACACTGCAACTACGGCATCCGGACACCCTCGCCGACAAGTTGTTGTGGATCTTGGCCTTTTGCCCCGCCACAACCGCATTAGTGCTTCGCCGGGATGGGTCCGCTGCGTTTTACCGGCGAAGCCGCGGGCTTAGTGCATCAAACCACACCGCGGCGCGTGAGTTCGGTTTCCGCCGCGAAGGAATGTCCCCCGCGGCCGGGGCACGGCAGCGGGGGACTCACCTTGTTACTGGTAGTACGACGCCGGGGGTTGCGCGCCGGCCAGGCTCGAGAATGCGCTCGGCACCGGGTACTTGCCCAGGACGAAGTTGAGGATCGCCGCATGCTGGAGTTCCACCGGTTGGATCGAGGCGGCAATACCAATGGCCCGCTTGCCGGCCAGTACGGCAGTGGATTCCTGGTAGGTGGCAGCAGCAATGGTCTCGATCTCGAGGGCCAGATTGGCGAGACCGGTCACGTCGGTGACCTTGGCAAAGGCCTGCTGCACGGTCGGCGTCAGTGCGGGATCGGTCTTGGTCACCGCCGGTACGCCGGCGGCATTCAGAATTCCGTTCCAAGCGCCGGCGTGCTCCTTGTGCTGAGCCATCGCCACCTGCGCGAAGTTCACGACCGCCGGGGGGACGGTGCCCAGTTTCCCTGCCTTGGCTGCCGAAATCCCCGCGCCGTAGGCGTAAATGCCCAGGTTTTCCAGTGATGCCGAGAGCGCTGCGATCAAAAGATCCCCTTTGAGGCGTGAGGGCGGGGCGGTGGTGGTTGGGGTCTGGCTGGCGGATCCGGCCGATCCGCAGGCCGCAAGGGCGGCTGCGCTTGCAGCCAGGCCGGCCCCGAGCAGGAATCCTCGTCTGCTCGTCCGGCGGGCCAGCAGGCCTCCGGCCTCCTCGCGAATCCGCTCGGCCAGGTCGCCGGTCCGTTCACGCATGCTCGGCATCGATTCGTCGTTGTGCAGGTGCTCGAGCTCATGTACCTGTCGCTGCAGCTCCCAGTTGTAAATTTCCATCTGACTCTCCTGCCTTTCCTTATCCCTGGAGTGAGACGACGCCGGAACCGGAGCCGGATCCACCGATGAACGCGGTGGGAAAGCCGACCGAACCGGCTGCCGCCGGCAAGGACTCGACGACGGTCGGCGAGAGGGCTATCAACTGTGGCGCGTCTGCCTTCAGCAGGGCGGCCACCGCGCGAAGGATCGCCGCATGCTGAGCTTCGACGCCCATGATCGAAGCGGTCGCCCGGATGGCGTCCTTGTTGGCGGAGTCGAACGCGGTGACGTCGGCGACGTAGGCTTGTGCCGCCGCCTGTTCCAGCTCGAGGGCCAGCTCCACGACCGCCAGTGGTGTGGTCAGTCCCGGTTTGGCCCGGCTGACCACTGCCAGCAGGGCGGGATCCGGCTTGGTTTGCGGGCTTCCCCCCAGCTGGGAGATCAGGCTGTTGAAAGTGGCAAGGTGCTGTTGATGCTGGGCCATCGTGGTGCGGGCGAAAGCGGCCACCACCGGGTTGGCGGAGGACCCGCCGATGAAGGGCAGGCCGAGCGCCGTCCCGTAGGCGTTTATTGCCAGCACCTCGATCGCAGCGGCTTTGCTCAGGATCTTCACGTCGGCGGATTGTGAGGCGCCCGCCGGGGTGGATGCTGCCAGCAGGGCCGCGCCGGCACCCAAAGCTCCCAGCACGCCAAGGTGGAAGGCCTTTGCGCCTGCCCCCAAACCTCCCGCCCGAGGCGAGGTATTCGCGTCGCCGGCAGCTTGATGATGGAGATCCACCAGCTCCCTTCCCACCTCCCTCATCTCCCTCATCGCGTCCAGGTGCGTGTCCTGTGACTCTGCTATTAGCTCCTCAAATGCTCGTTGGTCCAAGCCCATGCGGAACCTCCTTCACCGGTGACGGCGCCACACCCGGCGGGTGGAGCACTCCTTGATCGTTCGTGCTTGTTTCGGTGCAGGCCACCGGTGCGGATTGTGCCGAAGCAAAATTCGCGCAAATGACATCGTTTGAAGCTTCGTGCGCGTGGGAAGGCAAGTTCGGAACGGTATTCGTCCGAAGTAGGGATTACGAGACACGCTACGTATGTTGCATGCGGCAATGAGTGGTACAGAGATGGCCAAGTCCGCCGCAGCCGATGGATCCACCGTCACAACCTGCGACGCGGAGCTTGTCGTATTGATCGCATCCGGTAGCCAGGAGGCGCTGGTTGAGGTGTACCGTCGCCATGTCGGGTACGTGTACGGAGTGGCGCTACGGGTGGTCGGCCCGGGCGCCCTGGCGGAGGAGGTTGCTCAGGACGTCTTCCTCGCCCTTTGGCGCCAGCCTGATCGCTACGACCCTTCGCGCTCGCCCTTGAGGGGCTATCTGGCCATGATGGCGAGCCGTAGAGCAATCGACCGGCTGCGCTCGGAGGCGGCCAGGCATCGGCGTGAGGAGGCGGCCACGAGTGCCGAGCCGGCCGATCGCAGCCCGGTGGCCGAGTGCGACCGGGTGGCCACGCTGCTTGACATGCGTGACGCGCTAGCGACTCTGAGCGACGAGGAGCGCGAGGCCATTGAGCTCGCCTATTTCGGGGGGTATAGCTATCGGGAGGTGGCGCTGCTGCTCAGCCAGCCCGAGGGCACCGTGAAGAGCAGGATAAGATCGGGATTGAGCCGGATACGCCGGAGTATCGGCTCGCAGGTGGGTGAGGTGAGATGAACACCCTCGATGGCCATGCCCGCTTGAGTGAATTGGTTCCCGTCTACGCGGTTGGTGCCTTGGAGGGGGAGGAACTCAGGGCACTCGAGGAGCACCTCGACGAGTGCCCACTCTGCCGCTCTGAACTGCGAGAACTAAGTGAAGCCATTACCGAGGTTCTGGTGGACCCGGTCGAACCACCTCCCTCCGTGCTTGCAGGGGTCCTGGCCGAGACGGGCGGAACCACGTTGTTGTCGACGGCTGACACGGGTGCGGATACCCATCAGCTGCAACCCCGCCGGAGGCTCCCCGCTCTTGCCGCTGCACTTGTCGCTCTGGTGCTCGCAGTCGGCTCACTCTCGTTCTGGCTCGGCCGCTCGACAGCGCCTGTCTCCCGGTCCGCCATAGGCGGAAGCGTGGTCTATGTCCAGCTGACCGGATCCTCAGGGAGCTACCTACGGCTCGAGCTGCAGGGTTCCAGAGCGGTGGTTTCGGCCAGCAACCTGCCTCGATTAGCCCCAGGCCGGACATATCAGGTGTGGGGGATCCGTCGGGGAGACCCGAGCGGCGCGCCGGTCTCACTCGGTCTGGTCGGCGGCGGCCCAGTTGGAGCCGATTTCACTCTTCCGGCGATCTCGCTCTACCAGGCTCTCGCGGTTACCGCCGAACCCTCGGGCGGCACTTCGGCGCCGACCTCCGCCCCGGTGGTGGCCGGTAAGGTCAACGCGGCCTGAGCCGCTCAGGGCAGTATGCCGCGCAGAAACGGGTTGCTGGCGCGCTCCCGGCCAATGGTGGTGGTCTCGCCGTGGCCGGGCAGGACCACGGTGGTGTCGGCGAGCGGGAGTATCTTCTCCCTCATGGAGTTCATCAGTGCCTCCATGGAACCTCCGGGCAGGTCGGTCCTTCCGATGGAGCCGGCAAAGAGGTGGTCCCCGCTGAACAAGAGCGGTCCCGAATCACCTACCTCGCCCAGGAAGCAGGTCGAGCCTTGGGTATGACCAGGGGTGTGGATAGCGCGAAAGCGCAGCCCCGCCCCCTTTACCTCCTGGCCGTCGGCAAGGTCGTGAACCAGCTCGGGCTCTTGCGTGCTCAAGCCCGCCGCGGCAAGCGCCTGGCCAAGCATCCCCGATGTCCCGATGGGGTCACGCATCATGTGGCGATCCGCCGGATGCAGGTGGACCGCGATAGCTTGGCGACCCGCGGAATCCAGATTCTCCTCCCGCTCGACCAGGGCGGGGATGCCACCAATGTGGTCGATGTGGCCGTGGGTTGCGATAATCGCGACCACGCGCAGCGAGCGCTCCTTGAGGAAGGCAGCCACCTTCTCCGGTTCCGGAGGGACGTCGATGAGCACGCACTCGCTTGATGAGGAGGCAGAGCGGACGATCCAACAGTTGGTGTCCGCCAGCCAGAGCGGCAGGCCAAAGACCAGATCGGTCACCCTTACCCCCTAATCGGCTCGGTTGTATGCACTTGGTAAGCTCAAAGGTTACTTTGGGAGTCCGGTTTGTGGCCCCCTGAGGATGTGGAGGACGAGTGACGCGGGTTGTGATTGCTGAGGACGAGGCCATCATCAGGATGGATCTGGAGGAGGCGCTGCGCGAGCTCGGCTACGAAGTGGCGGGAGCCGCTCATCGAGGTGACCAGGCTCTCGAGATGATCCGCTCGCTGCAGCCGGAGCTTGCGATCCTGGACGTGAAGATGCCCGGCATGGACGGGCTGGAGGTGGCCGCCGAGGTGTCACGCGAGCGCCTCTGCCCGGTAATCATCCTCACCGCCTTTTCCCAGCGTGCGTTGATCGAGCAGGCCAGGGATGCCGGCGCGCTCGCCTACCTGGTGAAGCCGTTCCAGCCCAGTGATCTGGTACCCGCTATCGAGCTGGCGATCGCCCGCTTTGCCGAGATGCAGGCCCTCGAGGACGAGGTTCGCAACCTGGAGGACAGCGCCGAGCGGCTTAAGGCCCAGCTGGAGACCCGCAAGTTGCTGGACCGAGCCAAGGGCGTCCTGATGGAGAACTACGCGATGACCGAGCCCGAGGCCTTCTCCTTCATCCAGCGCAAGGCCATGGATTCACGTACCAGGATGTCGGCGATAGCCGAGGCGGTGATCGACGGGGAGCTGCACCCGGAGTAGGTGCCATCCGCCTCGCCTCCCGGTGCCGCGGGGGTAGGTTGGATCCATGGACAAGCTCATCCTCGTCGACGGGTACTCGTTGGCATTCAGGGCGTTTTTCGCTATACCCGTCGAGTCGATGGTCACTTCCAGCGGCCAGCACACCAATGCCTTGTATGGCTTCATGAGCATGCTGGTGGGGCTGATCGAGGAGCAGAAGCCCACACACATGGCCGTCGCGCTCGACCTTCCCGGCCGAACCTTCCGTGACGAGCTGAACCCGGACTACAAGGCGCACCGTCCCGAGACCCATCCGGGCTTGAAGTCCCAGCTAGAGATGCTCGAGCGGGCGATCCGGTCGTTGGGCATCACCGTGGTCTCGAAGCCCGGCTACGAGGCCGACGACGTGCTGGCGACCTTGGCCGAAAGGGCTGCGGAGCAAAACGTGGACACCATCGTCGTGACCGGCGACCGCGATAGCTTCCAGCTGGTGCGCGATCCCCATATCCGGGTGCTTTACAACCGCCGCGGGGTGAGCGACTACCTTATGCTCGACGAAGCGGGCGTCATCGACAAGGTCGGCGCGCCTCCGCGGGTTTATCCGCTCCTGGCCGCCCTCCGCGGAGATCCCTCCGACAACCTTCCCGGCCTGCCTGGCATCGGAGTCAAGACCGCGGCGCGCCTGGCAGAGACCTATCAGAGCGTCGACGGCCTGCTCGAGCACCTGGATGCGCTGTCGCCCAAGGTTGCCTCGACCATCTCGGAGAACCTTGAACGGCTGCAGCTCAACATGGCTCTCATCCCCCTCAAGCGGGATCTCGAGATCGAGGCCCGGCTGGAGGATCTTCGCCTTGGACCGCTCGACGACGACGCCGCCAAGGGATTCTTCGAGCTGATCGAGTCCAAGCGCCTGGCCGGGCGGGCGCTGAAGGCCTATGACTACATAGGGCACAAGGAATCCGAACGTGATGAGAGGCCGCAGCGGTCGGCCGTGGCCATGCACCGCGTTGATTTGCTCGATGACTTTGCCGCAGGGTTGGACGCCGGATCAAAGGTCGCGCTTTCCATCAGTTGGAGCGGGCAGCCGGGGCGCAGCGCTGTTGCAGCCTTGGCCCTTGCGGCCTGCCCGGCCAGTGGTGATGCCGGAGTGGTCTGCTATGGCCAAGAGGTGGATCGGTCCAAGGAGGTGGAAAGCCTCGGTGCGCTGGTCGCCGCGCTGGGGTCGTCGAGGCTGGTCGGCTTCGGCTGCAAGGAGGTCTTCCGGCGCCTTGTCACCGTCGGTATCGAGCCGCCGGCTCTGGCCGCCGATCTAGGTCTTGGCATGTACCTGCTGGACGCGTCGCTCGGCGATTACGACCTGGACGGGGCCAAAGTGCGCTGGGTGGGGGAGCTTCCGCGGCTCGAGGGCGGACCCGAGGCGCCCGAGGAAGGGGGCGGCCTCTTCGACACCGATCAGCTGCCGACCCTCATGCGCGAGGCGGCAATCTGCGCGTTGCTGGAGGCTCCGCTGCGCCAGGAGATCGACGATGCCGGGATGGCCTGGCTTTTCGACGAGCTCGAGCTGCCACTTCTCCTGGCGCTCGCGCGCATGGAGGCGGCAGGCATAGCCGTGGATGCCGAGCACCTACGTTCTCTGGCAAGGGAATTCTCGCAGGAGGCGGCCCGCCTGGCGGAGTCGATTTGCCAGCTCGCGGGCCGGTCATTCAATGTCAACTCCACCAAGCAGCTGGGCGAGGTGCTCTTCGACGATCTTGGTCTTGTCCCCCCCAAGAAGACCAAGACCGGCTACTCGACCGATGCCCAGACCCTCGAGAAGCTGCGCGGTGTTCATCCGATTGTGGAGGAGGTGATCCGCTATCGGGAGGTGGAGAAGTTGCGCAGCACCTATGGCGACAGCCTCATCTCCGAGGTGGCGCCCGACGGCCGTATCCACGCGACCTTCAACCAGATGGTCGCGCGTACCGGGCGGCTCTCATCCGATCATCCAAATCTCCACAACATCCCCATCCGTACCGAGATCGGCAAGCGTTTTCGCTACGCGTTTGTCGCCCCGCCAGGCTCCAAGCTGGTGGTGGCGGACTACTCCCAGGTAGAGCTGCGGGTCATCGCGCACCTGAGCGGAGACCCCGGCTTGATCGAGGCTTTTACGACCGGCGTTGACATCCATACCGCCACTGCCTCGAGGGTCTTCGGCGTTCCCCCGTCCAAGGTCACGTCCCAGCAGCGAGCCAAGGCCAAGATGGTCGCCTACGGCCTCGCCTATGGCATGGAGGCCTATGGCCTGGCTGCGCGTCTGAATGTGGATGTTCCCGAGGCGGAGGAGATCCTGAGGAGTTTCTTCGCGGCCTTCCCCAGCGTGCGCAGCTATATGGATGAGGTGGTCGCCAAAGCGAAGCAACTGGGATACACCGAGACCGAGTTCGGTCGTCGCAGGCGCATTCCCGAGCTTAGAGATGACAACTATCGGGTACGACAAACCGCGGAGCGCCAGGCGATGAACTCCGGAATCCAGGGACTGGCGGCCGACATTTTCAAGATTGCCCTGGTCAACCTGGACAGGACGCTGCAACGCGACCAGGCCGTCCTGGTGCTGCAAGTGCACGACGAGGTGCTGGTCGAAGCAAAGGAGGAGCATGCCACGGCGGTGCGCGAGATCGTGGTCAAGGCGATGGAGTCCGCCGCCAAGCTGCGGGTGCCGCTACCCGTGAACTCCTATGTCGTCTCGAGTTGGGGAGATGCGAAATAGGGGATGATGAGGGGGCGTAGGCGCGGCATTGCCCGGGATGCGCCTCGTTATGCTCGAAGGTGAGCTATCCTAGGCTTTTTCCGGTCAGAGCTCAATTCCGGTAATGTAGAGAAGGCGTTCTATTCATATGTCCGATTCGGTAGGCAATTCCGAGATCGTCCCTGAGCAGCAGGACGAGACGGAAGGTTTTTCACCGCGAGCAATCATTGAAGACGATCTCGGCGATGTCTCCTTCGACGAGGCTATCGCGCAGACCATCGTTCGTTTCGACGACGGTGACATTGTCCAAGGCAAGGTCGTCCGAGTAGACAAGGATGAAGTTCTACTCGATATCGGATTCAAGTCCGAGGGAGTAATCCCCGCCCGCGAACTCTCCATCCGCCACGACGTCAACCCCTTCGAGGTGGTCAAGGTCGGCGACGAGATCGAGGCGCTTGTCATCCAGAAGGAGGACAAGGAGGGCAGGCTGATTCTCTCCAAGAAGCGCGCGCAATACGAGCGGGCGTGGGGGACCATTGAAGAGGTCAAGGAGAAGAACGGCTCGGTCAAGGGACCGGTCATTGAAGTGGTTAAGGGCGGCCTCATCGTCGACATCGGGCTTCGCGGCTTCCTGCCGGCCTCCCTGGTCGAGCTACGCCGCGTCCGGGATCTCACCCCTTACATCGGCAAGGTTCTCGAGGCCAAGATCATCGAGCTCGACAAGAACCGCAACAACGTGGTTCTCTCGCGCCGGGCTTGGCTGGAGGAGACCCAGAAGGAGCAGCGCGAGGAGTTCCTCGAGCACCTGGTGCCGGGCGAGGTGCGCAAGGGCATCGTTTCCTCGGTGGTGGCTTTCGGTGTATTCGTCGACCTTGGTGGGATGGACGGCCTTGTCCACGTCTCCGAGCTCTCTTGGAAGCACGTGGACCATCCGTCCTCCGTCGTCCAGGTGGGGGATGAGATCGAGGTTCTCGTCCTCGAAGTGGATCGCGCCAAGGAGCGCATATCTCTCTCGCTCAAGGCGACCCAGCGTGATCCCTGGCAGGAGTTTGCCGCCGCGCACAAGCCTGGCGAACTCGTCTACGGCCGGGTGACCAAGCTGGTGCCCTTCGGAGCTTTCGTGCAGGTTGCCGAAGGCATAGAGGGCCTGGTTCACATTTCGGAGATGTCCTTCCAACACGTCGACAGCCCCGAGCAGGTCGTTGAGGCCGGCGAGGAGTTGTGGGTCAAGATCATCGACATCGATCTTGCCCGTCGGCGCATCAGCATCTCCATTAAGCAGGCTGCCGAAGGTGGCGAGGTTGCCGCCGAGTACCAAGATGCTTTCGGTGAGCATGCCTACGACGAGGAAGGCAACTACATCGGCGCGGATTACGCGGCGGGTGAGTTCGAGCCGGAGAACGAGAGCCAGGCGGCCTGGTTCGGGTATGGCGAAGACGGGACCCCTTTGGAGGGACCAGCCGAGTAATTCCTGAACGGTACGGATGTGGAAAGGGGGCGCCTACGGCGCCCCCTTGCTCGTTGTCGGGCGGTTGCGCCTTTACTCGGACCTAGGCGTTCCGGTCCGGGGCTCGATCGTGGCCCGGCGGAGCCACCTGGAGTACAGGTCGCCGGCGGCCCTGAGGGGAGGGTTCCCCGCCAATGCGCGCGGGTGCCGCACAGATTGGCCAACTGTAGCGTGCATGGATCCTCGGCCATCTCCAGGTGGCGAGCGGCGATCCGAGGAGTAGCTCGCGGTCCCGGTCGGCGGGAATGGCGCGTAACCTCGTCATCGGAGGTGGCCAGGTGCGGATTATCGGACTTACGGGCGGAATCGGCTCGGGCAAGTCGACCGTGGAGGCGATGCTCGCGAGGCGGGGCGCGGTTGTGATCGATGCCGATCAGGTTGCGCGCGAGGTGGTCCAGCCCGGCAGGGAGGCATACCTGCGAATCGTCGAGCACTTCGGTCCGAATGTGGTAGGAGCCGACGGTGCGCTCGACCGCGCGGCTATCGCCAAGATCGTCTTTGCCGACGGTGATGAGCTGGGTTTCTTGAACTCGGTGACCCACCCGGCGGTTGGTCAGGCGATCCTGGAGCGGCTGGAGGAGCTTTCCCGCGCTCGGCCCGACTCCCTGGTGTTTCTCTCGATTCCGCTGCTGGTTGAGACCGGCGGCGCCCGACGCTATGGCACCGAGGCGGTCGTGGTGGTGGACGTGCCGCCCGAGGTTGCGGTCGAGCGTCTTGTGGAGGGGAGAGGGATGGCCCGCGAAGACGCCATGGCGCGCGTGGCTGCGCAGGCGCCGCGGTCGGAGCGCCTCCGTGCAGCGGACCACGTAATAGACAATTCCGGTGATACCGCTGCGCTCGAACGGGAGGTCGCGCGCGTTCTGGCCGCACTGGGGGCCGGCTAATCCCAAAGAATCCCCGCGGCGCCCTTAAACTGGTAGTGTGCCTCCCTTCAAAGTCGTCTCCGCCTACGATCCAGCCGGCGATCAGCCCAAGGCCATAGCTTCGCTCACCGAGGGTGTTAGGCGTGGGGATCGCTATCAGACATTGCTGGGGATCACCGGTTCGGGGAAGAGTGCGACGATCGCCTGGACTATCGAGCAGGTGCAAAAGCCAACCCTGGTCATTGCGCCCAACAAGTCGCTCGCGGCCCAGCTGGCGGCGGAGTTTCGCGACTTCTTCCCCGACAACCGGGTCGAGTACTTCGTCTCCTATTACGACTATTACCAGCCCGAGGCGTACATTCCTTCGTCGGATACCTACATCGAGAAGGACTCCTCGATCAACGACGAGATCGACCGGCTGCGCCACTCGGCAACATCGGCGTTGCTCTCGCGCCGGGACGTGATCGTGGTCGCGTCGGTCTCGTGCATCTACGGCTTGGGCTCGCCTGAGGAGTATGCCAAGCGGATGGTGCTGATACGCCGGGGCGAGCCACAGGACGTACGTGAGTTGCTGCGGCGACTGGTGGACGTTCACTACGAGCGCAACGACGCGAACCTGGTGCGCGGCAAGTTCCGGGTGCGTGGCGACACGCTGGAGATCCACCCCGCCTACGAGGAGAGTGCCTTCCGTATCGAGTTCTTCGGCGACGAGCCGGAGCGGATCACCGAATACGACACGCTGACCGGCGAGGTGCTGCGGGAGATGGACGAGCTCGTCGTCTATCCGGCCACCCACTACATCGCCGGCGACGAGACGCTGCGCGGGGCGATCGCCAACATTGAGAAGGAGCTTGGAGAGCGCCTGCGCGAGCTGGAAAGCGCAAATCGCCTCTTGGAGGCGCAGCGGCTGCGCATGCGAACCCAGTTCGACTTGGAGATGCTGGAAGAGGTCGGATACTGCAACGGTATCGAGAACTACTCCCGCCACCTCGACGGCCGGGCGCCTGGCGAGCCGCCGTACACGCTTCTCGACTTCTTCCCCAAGGACTTCTTGGTGGTGATCGACGAGTCCCACGTCAGCGTGCCGCAGCTGCACGGCCAGTACGCCGGTGACCGCAGCCGCAAGGAGACTTTGGTCGACTTCGGTTTCAGGCTGCCATCGGCCCTCGACAACCGGCCGCTGCGCTTCGAGGAGTTCACCGAGCGCATCAACCAGTGCATCTTTCTCTCGGCCACGCCGTCCGCATACGAGTTGAGCCACTCCGGCAACTTGGTGGAACAGATCATTCGGCCGACCGGGCTGCTCGATCCGAAAGTGGTGGTCAGGCCGACCCGCGGCCAGATCGACGACCTGCTCGAGGAGGTCCGCGCACGCATCGAGCAGGGGGAGCGGACCCTGGTAACCACCCTGACCAAGAAGATGGCCGAGGATCTGACCGATTACCTCCTTGAGCAGGGGCTCAAAGTCCGCTACCTGCACTCCAACGTGGAGACTCTGGAGAGGGTTCAGATCATTCGTGACCTGCGCCTCGGTGAGTTCGACGTGCTGGTGGGCATAAATCTCCTCCGGGAGGGCCTCGACCTTCCCGAGGTGTCCTTGGTCGCGATACTCGATGCCGACAAAGAAGGTTTCCTGCGCTCGGAGACCTCTCTCGTACAGACCATCGGAAGGGCGGCGCGCAACTCCCAGGGGACGGTCATTCTCTACGCCGATCAGACGACGGACTCGATGAGGCGGGCCATGGCCGAGACGGAGCGCCGCCGCAGCCTGCAGGAGGCCTACAATCGCGAGCACGGAATCAATCCGACCACGGTTCGCAAGGCGGTGGCCGACATACTCGAGCAACTGCGGCCCTCCGCCGCCGTGCCGGTACCATCACTGGGTAAAGGGAGAGGAAGGAAGGCGGTTTCGGACTACGCCAAGATGAATCTTCCTGAAATCGTTGCCATGGTCCAGACCCTGGAGGAGGAGATGGCTGAAGCCGCGGCCGACCTGCGTTTCGAATATGCGGCAAAACTGCGTGACGAGCTGAAGCAGCTCCGCAACTACTTGAGGGATGCCGGATGAGCCCACGTTTGACCAAATTGGAGCGCATTCTGCCCCAACGTCCCGACCGTCCGGAGGGGGTGGGCAGCTCTCATCCGATGCGCGCGGTGGTCGAGCAGATTGCCACCTCGCCGCAGGGTTGGACGTCCGAGCGCGCCGCCAAGGTGCGCGAACTCTTCGACTCCATGGCCGAGGACTGGGCGGAGCGTAACGGGCCCGATCGGACCGAGGCGCTGGCGGAGGCCCTGGAACGCCTCGCCCTGCCCGGACGGCGTTGCTTGGAGGTTGGCTGTGGCACCGGGTCGGTGCTGGGGCTGCTCTCCGGGCGCTTCGAGGCCGTGGTGGGCGTGGACCTCGCCATGGGAATGTTGCGCCGGGCGGATTGTCAGGGTGCCTCTCTGATTCAAGGCGATGCCGGCAAGCTCCCCTTTGCGGATTCCAGCTTTGACCTGATTGTGGCGGTGAACGCCTTCCTGTTCCCGGCTGAGTACAAGCGGGTTCTCGCGCCGCGGGGCAGTCTGATCTTCGTCTCCACCAACGGTGACCGCACCCCTATCTACCTGAGCCCGGAGCGTGTCGCCGAGGCTTTGGGCGAGGAGTTCGCCGGAGTGAGCGCCGAGAGCGGCAACGGCGTCTGGTCCTGCTTCTCCCGCCACGCCTTCTGGGAGGAGTAGGCCGGCGACTCAGGCCTGGTGCAAACAAAGCGACCCCGCCGGCGGCGGCGGGGTCGCTTTGCCTTGGGAGCCGGGAGGGAGCCGGCTATCCGTGGGAGGAGAAGTAAGCGGCGTAGTCGTCGTTTACACAGACCACGGCGTGGCCCGCGTTGGCGAGGATGGACGAGGCCAGCGTTGCTCGGTATCCACCGGCGCAGTGGACCCAGATCTCCTTGTCGCGCATGCCGTCGAGTTCGGCCAGCCGCTCCGGGAGCTCGTGAATCGGGATGTGAACGCTCCCCTGGATGAAGGAGTTGCGCCGCTCGTCGTTGCGCCGCACGTCCAGGATGACCACGCTGTCCTTGTGGCGGACCTGATCCAAGTCGGCAAACTTGGCCACCGAGAGGGTGCGCGGCTCATCCACAGCGGTGCCGTCGGGCATGCGGTGGAAGCCCACCACCGAGTCGTAGCTGATACGAGCCAACTGCCGGGAGGCTTCGAGCGCCTCCGCTTCGTTGCGCGTCAAGAGCACTACGTCGCGGTCACGGTCGACGATCCAGCCCAGGTAGGTCGAGAAGCTGTTCCCCAGGGGTATGGCATGGCTGCCTGGGATGTGCCCGGCTGCGTACTCCTCGGCGCTTCGGGTGTCAACCACGAAAGAGCCCTTGGCAAGGTGCGCCTCGACGTCGGAGAGCTCGAGTTCGCGGGGGACCTCGTCAAAGTAGGCGCTTGGGCCGGCCAGGTTGGCGGGGCCCATGTAGCGGTAATAGGCCGGCCATGCGTCCAAGCCGGCCAGGAGGACCTTCTTGAATTCGTCCTCGTCGTCGAGGAGGAGAGCGAAGTTGGAGCGCTTTTCGTTTCCGATGGTGGAGGTTGAGCCGGCTTCACAGCTGGAGGAGGAGCAGAAGCTCCCAAAGCCGTGGGTCGGCTGGACCTCGACCTCGTCGGCCAGAGTGTCGGCGAGCCTGCGAACACTGCGGAATTGGCTGCGAGCCAGGAAGTCGGTCATCTCGGGTCCGAGCAGATCCGGGCGGCCGACGCTTCCGTAGAGCAGCGAGCCGCCGGTGAAGACCGCCGCCTTGCCGTCGTCGGAAACGGCCAGGTAGGAGATGTGGGTCGGCGTGTGCCCGGGGGTGGAGACAACCGTGATGGTGAAGGTCCCTGCGCGGAAGGTGAAGCCATCGCTCACCGGCGTCCGCTCGTAGGAGACGTCGTCGGCCTCATTGACGAAGTACGGTACACCGAGGCGCTTGGCAAGCTCGAGGCCGCCGGTTACATAGTCGTTGTGAATATGGGTCTCGCCTACCGCGCGAATAGTGAGGCCGTTGTCGCGCACCGCCTCAAGGACGCGGGCGATGTCCCGCTGGGGGTCAATGACGACGGCGTCGACGCCGTCATGAATGATGTAGCTACGGTCGCCCAGCTCGGGCGTATTCAGGATGGTGACGTCCAAGTCCGTGATCCTCCCTCGTCTATTTCGATTATTGCCGTGAAGTGACTGTTAGTGCGTTGGCGGGATTGGGTTCCACCGCTACGCCGGCGGCGTCGGCGGTTTGGGACCTTGTGCTCTGTCGGTTAATTTGTACGTACATTAGTACAATAGATAGCATACAACGGTTGCGCGGACGTGGATTTATGGCGGGTATAACCAATTTCAATTCATTCATAGGCTCGAGCTTGTACGGCCGGTCGGCCCGATGATGGATCTGGTACTGGTATTCCTGGGCCTGCTGATGGGCGGAGCACTAGGCGCTCTTGGGGGCGGCGGCTCCATTTTGGCTGTCCCGATGCTCGTCTATATCGCCGGCGAGTCCGTGAAGGTGGGCACTACGGCTTCCTTGGTGGCTGTGGGCGCCGCTGCCCTGGCTGGTGCCATCGGGCACTTCTTCGCCGGCCGGGTCAAGGTGGGCAAAGGCGTTCTCTTCGGTGTTGTCGGAGTCGGCGGTTCACTGCTCGGCTCGGCTTTGAACCGCGTTGCCGACCCCAACTTGCTTCTGCTGCTCTTCGCCCTGTTCATGATTTTCGTCGGCGCGCGAATGGTGGTTGCCGGGTCGGGCGGGCCGCGCCGGGCTCAGGCGCTTTCCGTTGGGGGCAGCGAGGTGGCCCTGGCGCCCGAAAGCCGCTCCACGAGCGCAAAGGCGGTGCGAGTGGTCATCGCCGGCACGGTGGTCGGATTCCTGACCGGATTCTTCGGCGTCGGAGGCGGCTTCGTCATCGTTCCCGCCCTGGTTCTCGCGCTCGAGTTCTCCATGCCCGATGCCATAGGCACCAGCCTTCTGGTCATCTCGGTCAATTCGGTGATATCCCTAGGCGCGCGAATGGGGCACGTGCACGTTCCATGGGGCGTGGTGATGGTCTTTTCGGCCGGCGCGCTGGTTGGATCCCTGGTCGGCTCGCGCGCGGCCTCCCATTTCCAGGCAACCGCCCTGAAGCGGGCCTTCGTGGTGCTCATCTTTGCCTTGGCGGTTTACATGGGCACCGACGCGATCATTCGCATGCTGCACTGATCAGTCGGGGCCGCCCAATGCCGCAGCGAGTGCCGCCACCAGTTCGGAGTCGGTGATTCCTCTTACCATGACCGCCTTGGAGCGGGCCTTGGCGCCTGCCGACACCTGGACATGGGAGGGGGGCAGCCCGGCCAGGCCGGCGATCAGCCGCTCCAGCTCGCGGTTGGCCCGGTTCTCCTGAGCGGGGGAGTGGAGCCACACCTCGACTCTCTGCTCCCGGATGCCGGCCAGCCCGGCGCGCGGCTTTCTCGTTGAGACCCGTACCTCGACCACGGCTCCCCCCGGAACGGCCCTGACTGCTTCGGCGATCTCAGTCACCGCCGGCATGACCAGCTGCTCGTAATTGGATGTTGGGAGCGAAGCGGTAGCAGACCGCGAGGGCCACGAGCGACCAGGCGGCGTCTATGGCCAAGCCCATGGCCACGCCGTGTGCCGAGCCGGCGGCTAGGGTCGCGGCTATCATGCCCCCGGCAATGCCGGTGCCCAACGCGATGCCCAGAGTGTCAGCCAGCGAGTTGGAGGCCGAGGACTCCTCCAGACGATCACGCGGAGCGACGTCCAGCATTGACACCGACAGAACCACGTAGGCGATTCCCATGCCCAGGGCCGCAATGCTCCAGGCTCCCACCGCAAGCCAGCCGGAGGCGTGCGGGAGGCCGAGCGCAACCCCGTTTGCCGCCACACCGAACGCGGTGACCGCAATGCCCAGCCTGAAGAGCTTCGACCGACTCTTGGGGGTGGAGACCCGGGAGTGCCAATAGGAGCCGGCGGTCCAGGTGAAAGTACCGACGGTGAGGGTTATGCCAGCCAGAGCCAAGGAAAAGCCACGGTCACGGAAGAGGGCGAGGGGCATGTAGCCATCGATGCCGAAAAAGGCCATCGAGGAGAGCATACGCAGCGGGACCACCGAGGCGACGCCCGGGGCGAAGGAGAAGCTCCTTGGTGGAAGAAGATGCCATAGCGACCAGGCGCCGAGAGCGCCCGCCGGGAGTGCCAGCGTGAGTAGCGCGTAGTCGGGTATTGCCGAAAGTGTCCACAGGGCGAGGAAGACGCTGCCGGCCAGGAGTATCGAAAGGCCGGAGCGCTGCCGCAGGCGATGGTGGTCGAAGGCCACCGGTGGGCGCGCATCTTTGGTAGCCAGGGCACGCTCGGTGACGAGCGAGGCCGCCACCGCCAAGGGGATAACCATTGCGAAGACCCAGGGCCAGCCGAAACGATTGGCGACGATACCCGCCAGACCGGGTGCGACCAGGGAGGGAGCCACCCAGGCCATCGAGAACAGGAAGAAGAGATACGGGCGATCCTCGCTGGGGTAGTGATCGTTTATGACCACGTAGGCCACAGCGCCGAAGGATCCTCCCCCGAGACCTTGGGCCACACGTGCGAGCACCAGGAGCCAAAGGTTGGGGCTGAGCGCCGAAAGTAGCAGGCCGGCCTGAAAGAGCAGGCCACCAATCCGCAGCGCCCCACGTGGGCCGCGAGCCTTGGCGAATTCCGAAAGCGCTACAACCCCGACGATCTCGGCGAGTAAATAGCTGGTGAGTACCAGGCTGAGACCGCTCGTGGTGTGGAAGGAGCGGCCTATTGCGCCAAGTGCGGTGGTGGCGGCGAGGTTTTCGAAGGCCGCGGAGGTCACCAGTGCCACGAGGCCCACCGTGAGCGCCCGGTTATGCCTGTGTGGCAAACGTTCCCCTTTGAGGTGTATCGTGCCAACCTCCGCGCTAGGGGCCACTGAACCACGATAAACGACGGTTCCTCGCTTTTGCCGGAGTTAGGCCAGGTGGCCAACGAGCTGTTGAAGGGGGACGGAAGTAGTATCGGGCTATGGCGCTTGCAAGATTCATCAGATCCTGTGAGGCGATCTCGGCGCGCCTGCTCACCCTGGATCCGGAGATCGTCGCTCCGTTGTGCACCGACTGGACGCGGCGGGTCACCGGAGAGGCGCTCGGCCTGGTCCGGCCGTCCAACGAATTCGAGCTTGCCGCCGTGGTGGAGGCCGCTGCGGATGCGGGGGTGCATCTGCACCTGCAAGGAGGCAACACCTCACTGGTTGCCGGAGCCACGCCGTGGGGCGATTCCGTTCTCCTTTCCACTGCTCGCCTGCGCGCGGTGGGCGAGCCCGACCTGACCTCGCAGTGCATCACCGCCGAGGCGGGAGCCACGGCCGCCGAGGTCAATTCCGCCCTCGCTCCGCACCGGCTCAAGCTGGGTGTTGATTTGGCCTCCCGCGAAAGCGCCACCATTGGTGGGATGGTGGCGACTAATGCCGGCGGGATCCACGTGGTGCGCTACGGCTCCATGCGCACACAACTATTGGGCGTGCGCCTGGTCACGCCGGCCCACGGCGCGATCGGGCGTTTGAGCCCGCTCTACAAGGACAACACCGGCCCCGATCTGGCGGCGATCGCAGCGGGATCGGAGGGCACGCTGGGCGTGGTCGCCGCGGCGGCCCTAAAGGCGGTGCCAATCCTCGACGAGGGCGTGGTCGCCCTCCTCTCCTTCGGCTCTTTTCCCGCGGCGGCCGAGGGTGCCCGTCGCATCCGGCGCAGCCCGGTGGTGTCGGCGCTCGAGTTCATGACTCATTCCGGCATGGATCTGGTTTCGCGGCACTTGGGCAGGGCGCTGCCGCTGGCCGGCGCGGTCTATCTGCTGGTGGAGTTTGAGTCCGCCTTTCCCCTGCTCGACCACGTTGCCGAGGTGGTCGAGGATTCGGCTCCGTCCACCAGCGCGCTGGCATTCGATACGAGGGGCCGGGCCGAGCTCTGGAGGTGGCGGGAGGCGCACACCGAAGCGATTGCCGCAGCCGGTGTGGCGCACAAGATGGATGTGGCCTTGCCGATATCGGCTTTGGAGGAGTTCGTTGCCTGGGTCGAGGGTCCGTTCGCGGCGGACAACCCCGAACTCGACGTCTATCTCTTCGGGCACCTCGGCGACGGGAACGTGCATGTCAACTTGGTGGGCGCGGAGCCTGACGATTTCTCCCCGGATGAAGCGGTTTTGGCCAAGGCCGCCTCCATGGGGGGAAGCATCTCCGCCGAGCACGGGATCGGCCGGCTCAAGGCGTCCCTCGTGCACTTGGTTCGCAGCCCAGCGGAGATCGAGGCCATGACCGCCTTGAAGGCCGCCTTCGATCCGGACGGAATACTGAATCCGGGGGTGCTGTTGCCAACGCCGAAGGGCCGCCACGCAAGCGAGAACCTGGCGCCGGGTAGGCTTGCTTAACCGGCCCCGGTGCCGATTCGCCCCTTGGCGGCCGAGTCCGGCCCCCCTTGAAGGTTCCCATGTCTGATGAGCTTGTAGTCAAAGGCGCGCGCGAGCACAATCTGAAGGACGTGAGCCTTGCCATTCCCCGAAATCGGCTGGTGGTCTTCACCGGCCTTTCCGGCTCCGGCAAGTCCTCACTGGCCTTCGACACCATCTTCGCCGAAGGGCAGCGGCGCTACCTGGAGTCTCTCTCCTCATACGCCAGGCAGTTCCTGGGGCAGCTGGACAAGCCCGACGTCGACCAGATCGACGGCCTCTCCCCGGCCATCTCCATCGACCAGAAATCCGCGCCGCGCAACCCACGCTCGACGGTGGGTACGGTCACCGAGGTACACGACTACCTGCGACTTCTCTTTGCCCGCGTCGGAGTCCAGCACTGCCACAACTGCGGGGCGGTGGTGGAGCGCCAAACACCCCAGCAGATCGTCGACCGCCTGATGGACCTGCCTGAGGGGACGCGCTACTACCTGATGGCCCCGGTGGTCGAAGGGCGCAAGGGCGAATACTCGGGCCTGCTGCGCGACCTGGCGCGCAAGGGGTTCGCGCGAGCTCGTGTGGACGGGGAGATGATCGAGTTGGAGCAGGGCGGTACCGACCTTGCCCGCTACGAGATGCACCACATCGAAGTGGTGGTGGACCGGCTCGTTCGCCGCGACGGGATGGCCAAGCGCCTGACCGACTCGGTGGAGACCGCTTTGGAGCTCGGGGGCCGCAGGCTGAAGGTGCTCATATTGGCGACGGACGCCGAGCCGGAGCGCGAGACTGTCTTTTCCGAGCTCCTGGCATGCAATAACTGTGGCATCAGCTTCGATGAGCTTGCCCCCAGGAACTTCTCCTTTAACTCGCCCTACGGTGCCTGCTCGGCCTGCACCGGACTCGGGACCAGCTTGGAGGTTGACGAGGCACTTGTGGTGCCGGATCACACTCTCTCCCTCTACCAGGGAGCGATCGCGCCGTGGGCCCAGATGCGCTCGGACTTCTACCTGTCCGCCCTGGAGGGCCTGGCGCAGAAGCTCGGCTTCGACATGAAGACCCCGTGGTCGCAGCTGCCGGAGAAGGTCCAGGGCGAGATCCTTCGTGGCGGGGGAGGGCACCGCCTTCCTGTCCGGATGGGAGCCCGTTTCCGCCGGGACAATGTCAATATCAAGTGGGAGGGGGTGATCCCCTGGCTGAGGCGCCGCTATGACTCCTCCTCCTCCGAAGGGCAGCGGGAGATGATCCGCGCCTTCATGACCGATGTCCCCTGCGAGAGCTGCAAGGGGAGGCGCCTGAGGCCCGAGTCCCTGGCGGTGCTGGTGGAGGGGCTCTCCATCGCCGACCTCTCAGCGATGTCCATCAATCGGTGCGCCTCCACCGTGGCCGGCTTCTCCTTTGGCCGACGCAGCTCGATCATCACCGGGCCGATCCTGCGTGAGGTGAGCGCCCGGCTCCGCTTCCTGCTCGATGTGGGCCTGGAGTATCTGACCCTCGACCGAGCCGCCAATACGCTTTCGGGAGGAGAAGCCCAGCGCATCCGCTTGGCATCCCAGATCGGCAGCGGGCTCACCGGCGTACTTTACGTGCTGGACGAACCATCTATCGGGTTGCACCAGCGTGACAACCATCGCTTGATCGAGACGCTGATGCGTCTTAGGGACCTGGACAATTCGGTCATCGTCGTCGAACACGACGAGGACACCATCCGGGCGGCCGACTACATCGTCGACATCGGCCCCGGTGCCGGCGAGCGAGGTGGCCGAGTGGTTGCGGCGGGATCGGTCGAGGACATAATGGCCGAGCCCGAGTCGATTACCGGGGACTACCTCGCCCGCAGGCGCCGCGTCGATACTCCCAAGCGGCGGCGCGAGCCGAACGGACACTGGGTTTCGGTGAAGGGAGCCCTGGCCAACAATTTGAAAGGCATCGACGTCGACATCCCGCTCGGCTGTTTCGTGGCGGTCACCGGCGTGTCCGGCTCGGGAAAGTCCAGCCTGGTCAATGACATCCTGCGCAACGCGCTGATGCTGAAGATCTATCGATCCAAGGTCGTGCCCGGCCGCCATCGTGAGATACTCGGCATCGAGAACCTCGACAAGGTGGTCGACATCGACCAGTCCCCGATTGGCCGCACCCCGCGTTCCAACCCGGCCACCTACACCGGAGTCTTCGACAAGATCCGCGCCCTTTTCGCGGCCACTCCGGAGGCCAGGGTGCGGGGCTACGAGCAGGGGCGCTTCTCGTTCAACCTGCGCGGAGGCCGCTGCGAGGCCTGCGCCGGCGATGGGACCATCCGCATCGAGATGAACTTCCTGCCCGACGTCTACGTTCCCTGCGAGCAGTGCAAGGGGACACGTTACAACCGCGACACCCTGGAGATCCTCTACCGGGGCAAGAGCATCGCCGACGTGCTGGACATGCCGGTCGACGAGGCACTCGAGTTCTTCGCGAGGCTGCCTTCGGTGGAGAGGCACCTGCGCACCCTCTCCGAGGTCGGACTGGGTTACGTACGGCTGGGACAGCCTGCCACGACTCTCTCCGGAGGAGAAGCCCAGCGGGTCAAGCTTGCCAGCGAGCTCGCCAAGCGGCCGACAGGCCATACTTTCTACATTCTCGACGAGCCCACTACCGGCCTGCACTTTGAAGACGTGCGGAAGTTGCTGGTGGTGCTGGAACGGCTGGTGGAGAATGGCAATACTGTGCTGGTTATAGAGCACAACCTGGATGTCATCCGCACTGCCGACTGGCTGATTGACCTGGGGCCCGAGGGCGGAGACCGCGGTGGCGAGGTGGTTGCCACCGGTACGCCGGAGCAGGTGGCACTGGTTGAGGCGAGCCATACGGGAAAGTTCCTGCGCTGAGGCGGGAGCGATGAGGTGGGCATAGTGCCATGATCAGCCGGATCGAAATCGGCAAGGTGCCAGACCTGCCAGGCTCCTACCAGTTCAAGGACGCCGATGGCAGAGTCATCTACGTGGGCAAGGCCAAGTCCCTGCGGCAGCGGCTGGCCAGCTATATGCAGTCCCCGTCCCAGCTGGCGCCGAAGGTCGCCTCGATGGTCCATGCGGCGGAGTCGGTCGAGTGGATCACGGTCGAGAACGACGTCGAGGCGATCATGCTGGAATACTCGCTGATCAAGCGTTTCCGGCCGCGCTTCAACGTCCGCCTCCGTGACGACAAGAGCTACCCCTACGTTGTGGTGACCGCCGATCAGAGATGGCCCCGTGCCGCGGTCACACGCCAGTCGCACCGCCGCAGCTGGCACTACTTCGGCCCATACGCAGAGGCGGGCGCGATTCGCGAAACGCTCGACCTGTTGGTTCGCACCTTCAGGGTGCGCACCTGTTCGGATGCCAAGTTCACCCGCCAGGCCAAGCTCGGAAGGCCCTGCCTGCTCTATCACATCGAGCGCTGTTCCGGCCCCTGCATCGGAGCCGTGGAGCCGGGGGCTTACAGCCAGGACGTGGCCGGCTTCGAGTCGGTCCTGAGAGGCCGGAGCAAGGGGATCGAGGAGGCCCTGCGTCAAGAGATGGCGAGCGCCGCCTCGGAGATGGAGTTCGAGGCGGCGGCGCGCATCCGAGACCGGCTTGCCGCGCTTACCCGCGTGGTGGAGCGCCAGGAAATGGTTGGGTCGCCCGGCGAGGACCTGGACGTGATCGGCGTACACGCCGATGAGCTGGAGTGCCTGGTGGAGGTGCTCAACGTCAGAGGAGGAAGGGTAAGCGGGCGGCGGTCACTGGTGCTCGACCGGGTGGAGGAGCTGGAGAACCCCGAACTGCTGGAGAGGGTGGTGGAGGAGCTCTACGGTGATTCTCCGACCGCGCTGCCCCCTGAGATCCTGGTGCCATGGATCCCGGCCAACCTCGCGGCCCTGGTTTCCTGGCTGGAGGAGCGTCGCGGCGGGCGCGTGCGGGTGAGGGTTCCCCAGCGTGGGCACGGGCGGGCGTTGGCCGACCGGGCCAGGGGGAACGCCGAGGAGTCCTTCAAGAGGCACCGGCTTAGACGGGCCTCGGACCATTCCGCCAGGGCGCGGGCGCTGACGGCGCTGGCCGACGAGCTCGAACTGCCGCTCTTTCCGCTGCGTATCGAGTGCTACGACATGAGCCACCTGGGGGGGAGCAACTACGTGGGCTCCATGGTTGTGATGGAGGATGGCATCCCCAAGAAGGCGGATTATCGCCGCTTCAAGGTGAACGTAGGCCAGAACGACGATTTCGCGGCGATGCACGAGGTCCTATCCCGGCGCCTCGCGCGGCTGAACCATGAGGACGACGAGGAGCCGGAGGACGGCCGGCGGCCTGCGCGCTTCTCCTATCCGCCATCGCTGATCGTCGTCGACGGGGGCAAGGGTCAGCTAACCTCGGCACACCGCGCCCTGGTCGAAGCCGGCCTGGACGGGGAGATTCCCATGATCTCGCTTGCGAAGAAATTTGAAGAGGTCTACCTGGTGGGTAGGAGCGAGCCGGTTCGCATCCCGCGGACCTCCGAGGCGCTCTTCCTGCTGCAGCAGATTCGTGACGAGGCGCACCGCTTCGCAATCACCTATCACCGCAGTCTGCGTGACAAGGCCATGACCCGTTCGATCCTGGACGACGTCCCGGGCTTAGGGCCGGTACGCAGGAAGAAGCTCCTCGCGCATTTCGGGTCGTTGAAGCGCGTGCGCGCGGCCTCCAAGGACGAGATCGCCTCGCTCGGCTGGCTTCCCGAAGAGGTCGGTTACTCCCTTTATGCAGTGCTGCACCCCGGGGCGGGGGAGGCCCCGGAGCTTGGGGTTAACGAAGCGGACAAGTAGCCTCGTTCGCTTGGAGCGGAGCAAGGAGCGGGATGGACGAGCAAGAGGATTACCTGAGCACAGAGTTCAAAGGGATCGCAGCTGAGTTGTGGAGCCACAACGCCGGCTGGTGGCAGGAGGGATTCACCGAAGGTGCGGATCCCGAATACACCGAGCAGCTGCTTCCCCTGGTGGCCCGGCTCGTTGGCAAGGCTGAGCGGATACTGGAGGTCGGCACCGGCGAGGGCCAGGTGCTGCGCCAGCTTTCCCGCATCACGCCCCGGGAGCTTCTGGTCGGGGTGGACCCAACCCCTGAACAGCTCCGGCTCGCGGCCGAGCGCGCACAAGGCGAGCGATACGTGAGGGCCGAGGCGGGAGCCCTTCCTTTTCGGGACGCATGTTTCGACACGGTCGTGGCCTGCCTGGTCTTCGAGCACGTGACCGACCTGGAAGGGGCGTTGGCGGAGGTTGCAAGGGTGCTGGAGGTGGGGGGAGGATTCGTCTTCCTCCTCAACCACCCGCTCTTCCAGACGCCGGACTCCGGGTGGATCGACGATCAGGTGCTGGCGGAGCAGTACTGGCGCATCGGCCGGTACCTGGAGGAGAAGCGAACGGTGGAGGAGGTCGAGAAGGGGGTCTTCATACCCTTTGTCCACCGGCCGCTCTCGCGTTACCTGAACGCCGCGCGCGCGTGCGGGCTCGTGCTGGAGGAGATGGTTGAGCCGGCGCCGCCGGCGGGCTTCCTGGCGCTTGCCCCCGAATACTACGAGGCGAGGTTCGTGCCCCGCCTGCTGGCGCTGCACCTGCGACGAAGTTGACCTGACGACCAGCGCGCCGGTCTATCGCGCCAGTGCGGCCTGCGAAACCTAGGATGGGGGTGGTGACCGATTACCTCTTCATAACCGGGCTCTCGGGTGCGGGCCGCTCATCGGCCGCTGCGGCACTTGAGGATCTGGGCTGGTTCGTGATTGACAATATCCCGATCTCGCTCATACCCAAGGTCGCAGAACTGGCCGACATGAATCGTGATGCCGACCGGGTTGCCTTCGTATTAGGACGCTCAGGTGCTGAGACACCCGAGGACGCAGCTCGCGAGATCAACGCGTTGCGTGACGCCTGGCCGCGAACCCGAGTGCTCTTCCTTGAGGCGACTGACGAGGTGATAGTCACCCGCTTCGAGAGCACCAGGCGGCGCCATCCCCTCAGCGACGACGCGGTTTCCGAGGCGATCGCGCGCGAGAGAGTGATAATGCAACCCCTGCGGGATCTTGCCGATGTAACCATCGACACCTCCCGCCTCAACATCCATGATTTGCGCCGGCGCATGAACGAGCTCTTCGCCGGGGGTGGCTCCGACGAGAAGCTCCTGGTGACCGTGGTCTCCTTCGGATTCAGCTATGGCACCCCCCGCGACGTGGATCTCCTGTTTGACTGCCGTTTCCTGCCAAATCCACACTGGATCCCCGAGCTCCGCCCCCACACCGGCCTGGAGCAGCCGGTCCGTGACTATGTGCTGTCCAAGGAGGACACCAAGGCCTTTTTGGCCAAGCTCACCGACCTATTCGACTTCCTTGTCCCCGCCTACGAGAACGAGGGAAAGTCCTACCTGACCGTGGCCATCGGCTGCACTGGCGGCCGGCACCGCTCGGTGGTGCTTGCCGAGGAGCTCGCCACCTACTTCCGCGCCAAGGGTCTGGAGCCACGGACCATGCATCGGGATGTGGATCGATGACCCCCCTCGGGGAGTTGGCACCGCGTTTTGTGGAGAGGCGCGAGCGCGTGGTTTGCGTGGGAGGTGGACACGGCCTGGCCGCAACCCTGGAGGCAATGCGCATTCTCGGGCGCTACCCGGTTGGCGTGGTGTCGGTGGCAGACGATGGCGGCTCCTCCGGTCGCCTGCGCGAAAGCTACAAACACATTCCCCCCGGCGACCTGCGCCGTTGCGTGGCGGCGCTACTGCCGGACGGCTCTCCATGGGCTCCACTTCTCGAGTATCGCTTCGCCGGCGGCGAGCTGGATGGGCACGCGCTGGGGAATCTGCTCTACAGCGCCATCTACGGCTCCACCCAGGATGCCGTCCAAGCGGCCGTGGGGCTCGCCTCGCTGGTGGGGGCGCAGGGGCTGGTACTTCCTGCCGGGAACGAGCCCCTTACGCTTTCGGGACGTTCCTGCGAGGAGGAAGGCGAGGTCGCCGGGCAGGTACGCGTGGCCCAGACCCCCGGCATCAGTGACATAGCCCTCTCGCCTGAGAATCCCGATGTCGACCCGCTGGTGCTGGAGGCCATTGGAGCAGCGACGACCATCGTCTTCGGGCCCGGGTCGATCTTCACCAGCGTGTTGGCCGTTTGCAAGGTGCCGGCTATTGCCCAGGCGGTTTCCGCGAGTACGGCGCGCAAGCTGCTGGTGGCCAACCTGGCTTCCGGAGCCGGTGAGGCCGAAGGGCTCACGCTCTCACGTCACGTGCAGCTCTTGGAGGATGCCGGGGTACGTATCGACGTGGTTCTCTACGACGACAGCGCCATCGAGGCCGGCGCGCAGCGCGGCGTGGCCTCCTGGGTACGGGCTGAGCTGGCGGGTCCGGACGGGAGGATGCACGACACCACCTTGCTGGCAAAGGCGCTCTCGGGGCTGTTTGCCTGACACTTTTGGGGGGGATGGCCGGCGCCGAAGCATCCCTCGGTCGTGTGAATTGCGGCCCGGACCGGAGTGGTGCTGCGGTACGGGGCTAGGATTTCAGGCGTTCTGAGGGGTAGTCAGGCTTGCGTGGCGCGCCGTTGAGCGGGCCATTGAATTGGAGGTAACGGTGACCGTCAGGGTGGGCATCAACGGCTTTGGGCGCATCGGGAGGAACTTCTATCGCGCCGCTCGCGCAAACGGGGCGGATGTAGAGGTGGTGGCGGTCAACGATCTCACCTCGGCGGAGATCAACGCCAACCTTCTCAAGTACGACTCCACCCACGGCCGGCTCAAGGAGGCGGTGAAGGTCGTCGATGGTGGGATCGCCGTGGGTGACCAGGTGATCCGCGTCTTGGCCGAGCGCGACCCCAAGGCCCTACCCTGGGGTGAACTCGGCTGCGACGTGGTGGTGGAGAGCACAGGAATCTTCACCGACGGCGCCAAGGCCGGCGCGCACATCGAGGCCGGCGCCAAGAAGGTCGTGATCTCCGCCCCCGCCACCAACGTCGACGGCACCTTCGTGGTCGGGGTCAACGACGGGGACTATGATCCGGCCAAGCACAACATCGTCTCCAACGCTTCGTGTACGACCAACTGCTTCGTACCGATGATCAAGGTTCTAGACGACGCCTTCGGGGTGCACAAGGGTCTGATGAGCACGGTGCACGCCTACACCAACGACCAGAATCTCCTGGATCTCGCGCACCGCGATCCGCGCCGCGCGCGTGCCGCGGCGGTCAACATCGTGCCATCCACTACTGGTGCTGCTCGGGCCACCGCGCTTGTGCTCGCCTCGATGAAGGGGCGTCTGGACGGCACCTCGCTTCGCGTGCCGATCCCGGATGGATCCATCACGGACGCTACCGTAGTGCTGAACGGCACCTATACCAAGGAGCAGATCAACGAGGCCTTCGCGGCCGCAGCCGCTTCCGGGCCGCTCTCCAAGGTGCTGGTCTATTCGGAGGATCCGATCGTCTCCTCCGACATCGTGGGCAGCTCCGCCTCCTGCACCTTCGACGCCACCATGACCATGGTCATGGATCTGGAGAACGGCACCACTCTTGCCAAGGTGTTCGGCTGGTATGACAACGAGTGGGGCTACTCGAGCCGTCTGGTCGACCTGACCGCCATGGTGGGCTCCGCGCTGTAGGCGCTGTGAGCATCAGCCGGATCGCGAGAGAGGTTTGCCGATGAAGAGAATTCCCGTGCTCGAAGACCTGGGCAAGGTCAAGGGCAAGCGGGTGCTGGTCCGTTCCGACCTGAATGTTCCGCTCGCCTACCAGGAGGATGGCACGGCGACCATCGTCGACGACTTCCGCATACGGGCCTCGCTGCCAACCATCGAGTGGCTCCTGGACCAGGGCGCGGAGGTCACCGTCTGCTCCCACATCGGCCGGCCCAAGGGCCAGGTGGTTGAGAAGTACTCCATGAAGCCGGTGCGCGACTATTTTCGCGGGCTGTACCCCGAGGTGGAGGTGCTCGAGAACCTGCGATTCGACGCCGGCGAGGAGAAGAACGATCCCGCTTTCGTGGCCAGGCTGATCGAGGGGCAAGAAGCCTATGTGGACGACGCCTTCGGGGCTTCGCACCGAGCGCACGCCTCCATCGTGGGACCGCCAAAATATCTGCCGTCCGCAGCGGGCCGGCTACTCGCCAAGGAGTACGAGGTGCTTTCCGGCCTGGCGGAGGAGCCGGTTCGGCCTTTTGTGGCGATCATCGGCGGTGCCAAGGTATCGGACAAGCTGGCTCTCATCGAGGCAATGCTGCCCAAGGTTGACAGCCTCCTGATAGGCGGGGCGATGACCTACACCTTCTTTGCCGCCCAGGGCCTCGAGGTGGGGGATTCACTCTTCGAGCCGGACCGGGTGGAGGCATGCCGAAAGATCCTGGAGGCGGGTTCCAAGGTGCTGGTGCCCGTTGACTCCGCAGTGCTTCCCAGCGAGGAGAAGTTCGGGAGGGGTGAGAGTGGGATCGAGCCGACCCTGGTCAGCGGCTCGATTCCCGTAGCGCATCGTGGCCTGGACATCGGGCCCGCCACCATCAAGCAGTTCTCCGAGGTGATCGGCGCGGCGGCTACGATTCTCTGGAACGGTCCCATGGGCGTCTTCGAGGACCCGCGCCTCAGCAAAGGAACCTTCGCGATCGCACGCGCCGTGGCGGGCTCGAGGGCATACAGTGTC
>JAJZLQ010000067.1 GCA_021850605.1 Actinomycetes bacterium | reverse complement strand
GTCCCTGGGTGGAGGGCATCGACGCCAACCCGGTGAACCGAACCCTGGTCAAGGGCATGGTCGAGGTTGCCGGAGAGCACGGGGTTGACGTCATAGCCGAGGGAATCGAGTCCGAGGCCGAGCTCGCATGCCTGTTGGAGCTCGGCGTCCGCTACGGACAGGGGTACCTCTTCGGTGGCCCCACCAAGCTCGGCACCGGGCTGGGAATCGGGTGACGAGACCTCAAGACCACCACTCCGGGTAGCCGTTTGCCACATTTGCAGAGATTTTTTGGGTCAACTGCGACAGAAAGCGGCGCTTTTGCACCCACTTTCTGTGCTTTGAGCTAAATTCTTAGCAGACCCCCGGTCGCAAACGGGGGGTCGGTCGCACCACATTATCGAGAGTGAGTCACGCACGATGCCTGGGTCGCACCTCCGCATCCGCCGCGCCAGCCGTACTGTCGGCTTCGCGCTAACCGGACTGTCCATCGCCCTTCCCTTTGCCGGCGTGGCATTCGCCGGCACCAACCCCGCATCCGCCCAGATTCAATGCTCCACTCTGGACCAGGCAACCGGAATCACCGGCTTCTCCAACTTCTCGCTCTTCACCCCGGGCAACGTAACCGTCTCCACCCCGGTTGACATTCAAGGCGCAGCCGCCATCGGGGGAACGGCAACGCTCGACAACTACACCGTCGACTCCGCCAACGCAACCCCGCTTCCCCTGGGCTACTCGCTGGTGGCACCCACCTTGGCCAACGGAAGCACCGTCATCATCACCGACGGCAATTACGCCTACGGTGGCAACCCAGCCCACGTCTACAACAACGGAAGCGGCACCCGCATCCCGGCAAGCGCCGCGACCGACACCAACCCTCTCGACTTCGCGCAACTATCCTCCGACCTTTCCGGCTTCTCCGCGGGTCTGGCGGCGATTGCCCCGAACATGACGCTCTCCAAGATCGACCCGGCGCATTACTCCCTGACCGGCACCTCCACCAGCGGCAACGCCTTCGACACGACCATCTCCCAACTCGCTCCCTCGGCCGGCTCGACTCTTGACATCAGCGCCCCGGCCGGCTCGACCGTGGTCATCAATGTCACGGACTCCGGCACGGTCAACCTGGCGCCGCTGGCCACCATCAAGCTCGTGGGCGCAAGCCAATCCACGGTCATCTGGAACTTCCCGAACGCAAGCGCGATAACCGCAGGGTCCACACAGTGGGAAGGCACCATCCTTGCCCCGGCTGCCTCCCTGGACTACCCCGGGGCCCAGGTCGACGGATCGGTCTACGTGGCCTCCCTGAGCGGAGCCACTGAGATCCACTACTACCCCTTCACCGGCACACTTTGTACGTCCACGACCACCACCCAGGGCCCGACGACCACCTCGGCGAGCACCTCTTCGTCGACGACGTCCTCCTCCACCACCAGCACCGGCGTGCCCACCTCGGTCACCGCGCCCTCCTTGGGCGGCACCACCACGACAGCTGCGAGCACCACCAGTACCAGTGCCGCCGCAACGACAACGACAGCCGCTAGCACCACCAGCACCGGTGCCGGTTCCGGCGCTAGCAGTGGTGGCACCACGACGACATTCGGAAGCAACGCTGCCGGGGCCTCAGCTCCGTCGTCGTCAGTGACCGTCCCCGCCACCAACACCGGTAAGCCGTGGGCCGCCAACACGTACTGGATTGCCTCCGCGATCGCAGGCCTTGCCGGGCTCGCCCTTATCGCGGGAAGACGCCCAAGAGGGGCGCAGCGCAACTGAAAACCGCAGCGACCGACTCTCTGGACGCCCAGGTCGCAACAGCGGTGCGGGCGAGGTATTCGTGGCCCAAATTTCGGGACGCGCGAAGCAACAGTGAGTAGAAAGCGTAGGCTTGACAGAAATGACGCTTCCTTCTAGCGAAGGCCCGAAGGGATCGACCACATCTGGTGAAGGTGCCGTGCGGACTGCGAATGAGCGGCGACGGACCCGGCACGCCGAACGAGCCGCCCTGCGACGGCGCAAAGCGTCCGGCGACCCCGTAGCCGAACAGAAAGAGGGCCAGTTGGAGCCAGTGCGCGAGGCCCCGCCCGCAAGCGCCGCGCCTGACATAGCCGGTTCGATAATGTCGCTCGGGGACCTCTCCTTCTATGATGAGGACCTCGAGGATCCCGAGCCGCCAAAGCGGCGCCTCTCGTTCCCGCGTATCTTCACCGGCATCGTGGTGATCGCCGGGTCCCTGGCTGCGGGGGGTTACGGCGTCCGAGGGATCATCTCCAACCTTGGGCCGGTGAAGGCCACCTTCTTCGCCCCCTATGTCGACACCACCCTCACACCCGCATACCAGTTCCAGAGTCCGATCTTCAACAGCGCCAGCCAGGTGGCACTCGGCTTCGTGGTCGCGTCCTCCCCCACTTCGTGCAACGCCTCCTGGGGTGGCTACTACTCGGTCACCGGTGCCAATCAGTACCTCGATCTGGCCCGGCGGGTGAAGCAGTACACCCAGTCCGGCGGTCAGATAATCGTCTCCTTCGGCGGCAGGAACGGAACTCCGCTGGAGCAGGCCTGCCAGAGCACTTCGGCTTTGGCCGCCCAATACTCCAAGGTCCTCGCCACCTACCCCTCCCTGGGCATGGACCTCGACATCGAGGGCGCGGTCATGGGCGACATGGCGGCGATGGACCGCAACGCCAAGGCCGTGGCCGAGGTGGAAAGCTCCTTCGCGGCCGCCCACAAGCGTTTCGCGCTCTGGCTGACGATTCCGGCCGGGCTGAACGGTCTCGACGGCAACGGCAAGGCAGTGGTCGCGGCGTTCCTCCGTGACCACGTCGAGATAACCGGGGTCAACCTGATGACCATGGACTTCGGCACCCCGGTCGCCAACATGGGCAATGCCGTGGTCGGTTCACTGAAGGCGGCCCACGACCAGCTCCAGACGCTGTTCCGCCAGTACGGCGTCTCACTCAGCTCCAAGGCAACCTGGAACCACATGGGCGCAACGGTGATGATCGGCCAGAACGACTCCGCCGGCGAATCCTTCTCGATCGCCGACGCGCGCACCCTGGCGAACTTTGCCGACTCCTCCAAGATCAGGCGCATCTCGTTCTGGTCGCTCAACCGCGACACCGGCTGCGGCACGGTCTTCGGCCAACTGGCGGTCATCTCCAACAGCTGCTCCGGCACAGCCGAGTCGAACCTGGGCTTCTCCAAGGTCTTCGCGCAGCTCAACGGGCGCATCTATCCTGCGACCGGCCCCCAGGCTCCCGCGATTCTTGCGGTTCAGGGATCGACCAATCCGGCCAATGCGCCTTATCCGATGTGGTCGCCCACCATCCCGTATCCGCAGGGCTACAAGGTGGTCTGGGAGGGCAACGTCTTCATTGCGCGCTACTTCACCCAGGGCGCCACCCCCTCGGCCTCGGTCCAGTACGCCTGGCAAAGCCCGTGGCTGCTTGTCGGCCCGGTCCTGAAGACCGACCATGCGCCCACCACGACCACCCTCCCTCCCGGCGAATACCCGGCCTGGAACCCCAGGTCGACCTACAATCAGGGCAACGTCGTCGACTTCGACGGCCTGCCCTACAAAGCTCGCTTCTATAACGTGGGTGTCTCGCCGGCCGGCCAGGCACAGGACCCGACTTCATCACCGTGGACGCCGCTGTTCAGCATCCCCGGTGAGCCCTCCACCGGGCTGGGATAGCAACCGGACCCGGCTGTATCGGCCCGGCGGGGCGGCTACTCGGCGAGTCCGCTATGTAGCCAGGCCTCATCTGTGCCGGTGGCACCACGGAGACGAGTTCGCCATCGTCGAGCAGCTCGCCAGGGTGGGCCCGTGGCGTCGCTGGCAATGACGTGGCCCTCGCCGTCGGTCGGTGTTCGACGCCCGGCGGGGTCCCGGAAGGTGGCCGGTCCGCGCCTCACCCAGACCGGGTCCCCGAGCACGGCGGGGCTTTCGGCCGCTACGGCGATCTCCTCCTCGGCGAGCCGGCGCAGGCCGAGCGCGTCCCTTATTTCGCTCCGCCCTCCTCCTTCAACCTGGTCAGGCGGGCGGAGGGCGGAATGGCCACGATCTCCACCATGGCACTCACCCCCTGGAACCAAGGCGCAATTTCGGCCAATCCCACCATCGTGGCGGTTGGAGGCCCGGCCCTCCACGCCATCAGGGCATGCAACGGCCACCAATCGAACGATGCGCGCGATCAGTCGATGTATTCCGCGGGACACCGACTGGACGCCGCCTACGCACCTCGAATCCGGGCCATAAGCGACCTGCCGTCGGGATCTACGCCATAAAACCTTTATTCTTATAGTTTTTCGGATCCCGATTGCGATAACATCTGGCTCGGTCCGCCTCGACAGCCATGCCGGAGCGGGGCCACGAGGCGGGTCCAAACCAAGAGTATGAATTCGCCACGTCACCGACTGGCAACGCCGACCCGAGGGCGGGCCGGTAACTTGAACGGGGAGGCCAATGCTTATCTATTTGACCAAGGCGGCTGAGGTGGTCACGGAACCGCTGGAGGTGGGCGAAGCCCGCTTCAACTTGGTAGACGTGGTTTCGCGGGCGCAGGATGCTCCCTTTACGGCCGGCGTGGCGGAGATCTGGAAGTCGGCGCCGGTGGATTTCGAGTACGACGATGACGGCGCCGTTTGCTACATGCTCGAGGGGGAGATCACGCTTACCTCTGACGGTAAAACCTACAGCTTCCTCCCCGGTGACGTCGTCTACATCGCTCAAACCGCAGGTCTGGTGGTGCTTTGGAGCACTGAATCCTACGGCAAGTTCTTCTACGTGACCTATCCGCACTGGCGCTAGACGCTCCTCGTCCCTGAACGGCCGAGCCGCGGGGTCGGACCGAGCTTCCCAGGCGAGGTCTTCGCAGTGAGGAACCGGCTCACCAGCCGAGGTGCACTATCCCCGCACAGCGGTTGGCTAGCTGGTGGGTGCGCCGGCGAAGGGTTTTGTTGGGTTCTGGCGTTCGCCGCGGCGAACGCCAGAACCCACGGATTGGCCATGGGAGCAAAGAGTGCCGACTGGCCGGGGCACGTGCCAGGCGCCGGCAGCACGCTGGACGGATAATGACCACCCGGCTGCCGGAAGCCAAGGCGATAAGCGCAGTCCTTGCCTCCTCCGATACCAGACGATCGGCCGGCCCCGCGTGCCTATCAGCGCCCATCGGTGCTAAAGGTCCGTGATTCGGTCCC
>JAJZLQ010000084.1 GCA_021850605.1 Actinomycetes bacterium | reverse complement strand
CAGGGCGCAATAGCCGGCCTCTATCTCGCCCGGAGTTGGAAGGGCCAGGGTCGCGGGGCGGCTAAAGCGATCACGATGACGGCCACGCCGTCGCCGGCGAGATCGGGGCCACGGCGGTCTTCCGGGAAGGGCATCGGCCAGGATCGTGCTCGAGTGCGCCATAAAGCAGGCTCGTGCCGGGCCCAGAAAACCCGCGCCCCGTTCAGCCGGGCCGCCGCGTGGACCGCGATCATCCGCGTCGCACCGAGCAGGATGGAGAGGGCGGCGGAGGTCGCGAAGCCGAGATTCAACAACTTCCCCCGGCCACACATGTCCAACAGGCATCGGAAGCTCACGACAAGGATCGCACGTCGCAAGGAGGTAGCCCATGAGCAGCCGCACGAAGAAGGGTGCCCTGGAGGCAGCAGCGGGTTCGTCTTGATTCCCGGGACGATGCCGGGCGTCGTGACGAGGCGTGACCGAAGCGTTCCTCGCCGGCGTCAGGAAGCCGGTTGTAGGGTTCGACGTGGCGATCCACTTGTTCCTGGGATCAGTCGACCCGCGCGAAGCGGCCAGGTGCGATCGCGTCCTGTCGGTATCAGGCGTGCACTCGCTATCAAGGGCTTGTCTTCCGGTTGCGGCGCATTGCACCCGCCCGGCCTCCTCGTGGCGAGCAGCAACGAAGAGCTCTGAAGGGCTACCAGGGGGCTCATGGTCGGGAGCGCACTTGAGGACCCGCAGGATTTGTGGCCACGGGGTGCCCGGGTTTGCCACCGGGTTGGGATGGCTTAGTACCGTTCCCGGGTTTGGCCGCTGCCATCGCGGCCGCCTGCGGTGCCAGGGCGCCTTCGGTCCCGACGGTCCGCGCCGGCATACCCTTGATCGCCGCGAGGTCCGCACCGTCGACGGTCTCACGCTCGAGGAGCAGCTCGACAACGCGGCCGAGCATGTCGAGGTGGGCGTGCAGCACCGCGGTCGCTTGGGCCTCTGCTTCGCGGAGGAGCCTCGCCACCTCGGTGTCGATAACGCGCTGGGTCTCCTCCGCATACGGCCGGCCGGCGAAGGGATTGTCGCGGCTCGGGCCTTCCGGCCCGTAGCCGATCGGGCCCACCTCGGTCGAGAACCCCCACTCTCGTACCATACGCGTCGCCAGGTCGGTCGCGCCGGCCAGGTCGTTCGACGCACCAGTCGAGGGCTCTCCTAGGACGAGGATCTCTGCGGCGCGGCCACCGAGCCGCACCGCCAGGGTGTCGGTAAGGTAGCTGGCGGGGTAGAGGTGCCGCTCGGAGATGGGGAGCTGCTCGGTGACCCCGAGCGCGGCACCGCGGGGCAGGATCGTGACCTTGGCCACCGGGTCGGCGTGCTCGGAGAGGAGCGCGACGAGAGCGTGGCCCGCCTCGTGGACGGCAACGGCGTGCTTTTCCTCGGGCAACAGCGCGTTCGAAGTGTCGCGCCGGCCGATGAGAAGCCGGTCGCGTGCAGCGTCGAAGTCGGCAGCGGAGATGACCGAGCGGCGGGCTCGCACCGCGTTGATCGCCGCCTCGTTGACGAGGTTGGCCAGGTCTGCGCCCGAGAACCCCGGTGTCCCTCGTGACACGGCATCAAGATCGACATGCTGACCGAGCTGCTTTGTCTTCGAATGGATGGCGAGGATGGCCGTTCGCTCGGTTCGGTTGGGCAGGGGGATCTCGACGGTCCGGTCGAATCGTCCCGGGCGCAGTAGCGCGGCATCGAGGATCTCGGCCCTGTTGGTAGCCGCCATGACGACCACGGCGGCGCCCGGCTCAAAACCGTCCATCTCGGAGAGCAGCTGGTTGAGTGTCTGCTCGCGCTCGTCGTTGGAGCCAAAGCCACCTGGTCCGCGCCGGCCTCCGATGGCGTCGATCTCGTCGATGAAGATGATCGACGGTGACCGCTTGCGGGCGTCGGCGAAAAGGTCCCGGACCCTGGAGGCCCCGACACCCACGAACATCTCGACGAAGCTCGAGCCCGACAGGGCGAAGAAGGGGACGCCGGCCTCGCCGGCGACGGCTCTGGCCAGGTGAGTCTTGCCGGTCCCGGGAGGCCCGACCATCAGCACGCCTTTGGGGCCGACCGCGCCGGCGGCGGCGTAACGGTCGGGGCGCTTTAGGAAGTCGATGACCTCCATAACCTCGGCCTTGGAGCCCTCGTAACCGGCGATGTCGGCGAAACGAGTGGTGGGCCGCTCTTCGTCGTAGACCTTCGCCTTGGACTTGCCGATGCCCATGATCCCGCCGATGCCTCCGCCGAGCTGCTTGCGGCTCTTACGGCCGATCCAGATGAACACCGCGAAGATTAGGGCCATCGGCAGCAGAAAGTTCAGAACGCTCGACAGCGAGCTGTTGGAGGGGACGGTGCCGGTCACCTGTACCTTGTGCGCACGGAGCAGGGGTGGGAGCGCGGTGTCGTTCAAGGCCGTGGGTATCTGGGAGGTGTAGGCCTCGCCTCCACGCAACGTGCCGGTGACCGAACCCGTCGAGGCGATGGTCGCCGTGGTGACCTTGTTCGCGGTCACCTCGTTTACGAAGGCGGTGTAGCTCAGGGCGCGCGTCGGAGGGGCCTTGGTTCCTGGGTGAAGCACCAAGATGAGTGCCAGCACAATCCCGACCGGCAGGAACCATATCGTCCAGCGAGGCGGAGCCGGGGTTGGCACGGGCAGGAGAGGGCGTTGGCGGGGCAGCCCGGAGGGAGAGGGAGCCGTCCGTTTAGTGTTGCTCACGTCTCATCCCGTGGCAAGAGCGCTACCGGGCACGCCCGTAGTGAAGCGGCATCGGGGTGACTCATCGTGGACCCTGGCTGTCTGGGCAGGTGGGGCCGCTACGTTTGTCTTGGCGATCAGCCGCGGCGGTGGCTCGCCGGTCGTTCCAGCTGTAACGGAGCCGCGGGCCAACAGAAAAAGCTTCCAACGTCACTCCTAGGTTCCTGGGCGCATTTAAAACACAGCGCTCGAGGTGGACGCTGCCAGGGTCTGGAGCAACGATGCTGTCGGCCGAGCCCACAGAGACTCAGTCGAAGCCGGTGCTTTCAGCTTACCACCGCTCACTGCCGGCGGCAGGTCGACGAACTCTGGCCACAAGGGTCGGGACTGCACTTGGACGTCGGGATCTGCCGGCTGATCGCCTCCCACGCAGTCCGCTGTGAGTCCCGGCCTGCGGAGCTTCGCCTAGCGATGCCACCGAAGCCTTTGCGCCCCTGACGGCCCGGCTTGTCAGCATGCGAAATGCGATCGAGAGCTTGGCACGGCGCATCGTCGTGCCGGCCGACATGTTGGTCGCACACTGTGCCCAGTCCACCACACGATGAGATGGGAGGTACCTAGAGAGGGCCTTACCGGCGTTGTAGGGGTGTCCCATGACTCTCACCTGCCGATGGTACTTCCGGGGCGTCACGCTCGCAGGGAGCCGACTCACGGAGATGTAGCCTCGCAAACGAGCGGCGCGTTTGGTCCCTTTTGGTGGAGGTGTCGGACCCCGAACCCGTCGGAAGCCACTTTTCACCCAGGCCCGAAGCAAAGGAGCTCCTGGTGGTCGATGGACACGACATTGTGGCGAGCGGCACTCGTGACGGTGAGTCCGGCCGGTGTCCTCATGGCCGGTGAACGCCACGAGCGGGTCCTCGCCATGTTGTCGGCCGGCAGCGAGGGCAAGGTGTCCGCTCGTGGGCTGTGTGAAGCCGTGACTGCCGTCCTCGGGGTGAACGGCACCGGCGTGATGCTCATGTCCGGGGAAGTGGCGTACGGATCGTTGTGTACGACCAACGAGATAACCAAGATGATCGAGGAGCTGCAGTACAGCCTCGGTGAAGGGCCGTCCGTGGACGCCTACAACCAGGACCGGGTAATTGCCGAGCCAGACCTTGCCGACCCGGTGGCGGCGCGCTGGTCCGCCTTCGCTGCGGCGGCGCTTCAAGTCGGCGCTCGGGCGGTGTTCGCCTTCCCGCTCCGGGTAGGTTCCGTTCGCCTCGGCGCTCTGGGCCTGTATGCTGACCGGCCCGGGTACCTCAGCGACGACCAGCATGCCGACGCGTTGGTCGTCGCTGACGTGGTGGCGTCGTGGGTGCTCGACACCCAAGCCCGCGCTCCACTGGGGGGCGTGGCTGCGGCACTTGACTCCGACGCTGACTTCCATCTGGTTGCGCACAATGCCGCAGGCATGGTGTCGATCCAGCTCGGTGTAAGCGTCGCCGAAGCGATGCTCCGCTTGCGGGCCTACGCCTTCGGCCACGGACGAACGCTCACGAGCGTCGCCGAGGATGTGGTCGAAAGGAGGTTCCGCTTTGAATGACGGATTACTCGGCCTTTTCCGTGCCGAGGGAGGCAAATATCGACCCAGGTGGCGGGGGGTAGCCAGACTCTCGATCCCCCATGGCGCGTAGCCTGGTAATTGAGAGGATTGCAGATGGCACGAGAAGAGCTGGTCGTGAGGGCGCTGGTCGAGATGGCCGACTCCCTCGTCGGTGATTTCGACGTCGTCGAGTTGCTAACAGGGCTGGCGTCGCGCTGCGTCGAACTGCTGGGGATCTCGGCCGCAGGCGTCATGGTTGCCACAGTGAAAGGCGACGTTCGCCTCGTTGCCTCCTCCAGTGAGGCGATGAGGGTCTTGGAACTCTTCGAGCTCCAAGCCGAGGAAGGACCCTGCCTGGACGCCTACCGCAGCGGTGAGCCAGTCGATCACCTGATCCTGAACGCCGGCAGCGACCCGTGGCCGCGCTTCTCTGTCGCCGCGCTCGAAGCGGGATTTCAATCGGTGTCCGCCCTGCCGCTAAGACTTCGCGATATCACCATTGGCGCACTCAACCTCTTCAGCGTCGGAGTAGCGCCGATGAGCGAGTCCAACGCGGTGGTTGCTCGGGCCCTGGCCGATTTGGCCGCCATTAGCATTATCCAGCACCGCGTTGCCGACGAGCACCAGCGGACCAACGAGCAGCTCTCGTATGCCCTGAACAGCCGAATCATCATCGAGCAGGCCAAGGGTATCATCGCCGAACGGGCGGGCGTCGACCTCTCCGAGGCCTTCGACCGGCTCCGGGGTTACGCCCGAGACCACAATCGCCGGCTCACGGAGGTCGCTTTCGCCGCTGTCGACGGAACTCTGGACCCCGACGCTTGGTCCGGTGCCCGTGCTCCCCGAGGACCACGCGCATAGCTTCCGAGGCTATCGGCCCGCTGCCACCTGCCATATCCGGCCGGTGTTTTTGGGCGAGGGAGGATGCTGCTCATGGCCAGGACATGCCCGGGACTCGGGACGGGTGGCGGGCTTCCCCTGAAGTCCGCGCGGAGAGCATTGATGGCCGCGAGCAAGACATCCATATGGGTAAGGACTCGTTCGATGGCTCCCGTCTTCACGGCGTCTCGATCATGCTGCCAGGAGTTGGGACCGAGACGGCGGCCGTGATCCTCTGGTCCTAGGGGACGTACGCCCGTGTCTTCCAGGACGGCGCACATCTGGCAACTCGTCGGCGGGTAACCTCTGTTGGATCCGCCCCGCCCGGACTCCGAGGCGACTATTGCCCCCGCGAAGCGGCGGGGCGTCGTTGCCGAGATGGTCACGGGAGACGCCGTTGCCCTCGACCCGGAAACGGCCGGAGCACTCCGGATGGCCGCGGCGTGCTCGATTCCGCCTGCCGAAGAAGCAGTTATGGCCATCGGCTTAACCTTGGCCACGCGTTCTGACCGGCGGCCTCTTGGTCATCCCCGCTCTGGGCGCCCGGCCCAGTTCCTCTTCGCCCGTCGCGACCGATGCCTCGCCCAGCGGGCCCCGGGCATCGAGCTCGACCGGGCCTGCCACCGGGCCGGCATTGGTGATGTAACACTCCACCAGGCGCACAACGCAATTGTCATGGCCACCATGAACTCCGCGTCTCGCTGTTGTCGCTCACGGCCCTCCTTGGCCAGGGATCGGCGGAGATAAGCCTGCGATATGTGGGCCCCGTCCGACGCCACCATCCGGGATGAGAACCAGCGGCCATTCGCTCTGGCCCAGGCCCGTCCTGTACCACTCCGGGTCGGGCGCACCCGGCTCCCACTCACCGATGGCGGGAGTGGGCATGACGTTACGCTATCACGACCCGCCTCGCCGGCCGGGTCCGGTTAAGCGCTGCTGCAGTCGACCGCTGGAGCCGTACTTCCGCTTCCAGGCATCCTGCGAAGGCCGCGGCCCAAACGCTCCCAGCATCGAGTTGGTCCATATCCTGCGTCCACGGCGCGAATACGCCAAGCGCTCACGCCAATCCGGCCCGTGTCGAGCTTTGCGAGCAGTTGGTCGCAGCCATCGACTAAACGGCCTGAAACCCACACGAGCGGGATTTACAAAAGTGTCCGGGGTCGTCAGCCCGGCCACGGCGCGTACCGGCAATACGCCGCCTCTCCTCGCGTGCCCACGTGGCCGGGGTGGTCTCCACTAGGGAGAGATCCCTGGCCACCTCGGCCACTCTCCTGTCGGAATCGATCACCCCGTGAGCCGCTTCAGTCCGGTACTCCAGGGTGAACCTTCTTCTGGTCGCGCCCATTTGGACACCCTTTCTCCCGACAACTTAGGGCGGGCTTATCGGGTGCCCATTACGCCTGGGTAACCTCAGGCAATCCCTCGGACCACAGCCTCGATTGGAGGGCCTTTAGGGATGAGATGACGAAGGGGCCCTTCAGGTAGGAGAGTGCGAGTCGCCGTGTTCCAGACGAATCCGCGGAAGGCTCTCTGGGTACTCGGTCTGGAGGAATTCGATGAGTTGTTCTCGCACCGCACACTGCAAGTTCCACCCCGAAGAGCTATCCCGAGCGCTCATGAGCGCTCGGACTTGAATCGTCGAGGTTCCTGCACCAGTGACTTGTAGGCTCGACACCGCGCCGTCCCAGTCCGGCGAGTCGTGCAAGATCGATAAAAAACGCTCACGCAGTGCGGAGATCGGGGCACGGTAATCAAGTTCCAGGTGCACCCACTCGAGGATGGCGGCTAGGTTGCGCGTCCAGTTCTCGAAGGGCTCGCTCACGAGAACCGAGACTGGAACGATGAGACGGCGCAGGTCCCACACCCGAATCACCACGTAGTTAAGGTTGATCTCCTCGACACGACCCCAATGCCCTTGAATCACGACAACATCGTCGATTCGGATGGGCTGGCTGATCGCAATTTGAATCCCGGCAATCAAGTTCGTTATCGACTTTTGGGCCACGATCCCCACGACGATCCCCAACAGGCCGGCTGACGCGAGGAGGCCGGCTCCGGCGGCGCGTACGGTGGGAAAACTAAGCAAGATCACTGAGATCGCAACGATGACAATCACGAGGGCGACAATCCGGCGAAGCACGCGCAGCTGGGTCTGGATGCGCCGGGCTCGCAGATTGTCCTCCAGGTTGACGCGGTAGCGCCCGAGCACCAGATCCTCAAGAACGTTGGTCATTCGAATTGCCAACCAGGACACCGCGACCACCGTCAAGATAACGATCGTGTGTACGAGAGGGCTCTCGATATTCGATGTGACGCGCTCGTTCTTGACGACGATCGCTACAACGGCGCAAAGGGCGAGGAGCCGCGAGGGACCGAGGAGGTGATCCAGCGACGAGCGCCCAAGGGCACCGCGGTCTCCCCACCTCGAAGTGACGTGACGGATACTGCGGGCCACGACCTCCAAAACGGCGAGAATTACGATAGCTGTGCCAGCCACCACCGCCAAATGGTCGATCAGTAGCACGGGGTCAGCCTACCTGGGGCTGCGCTAACGCCACCCTGACTTTCGACAAATTCGGGTCTGGAGAGAGGCCGGGGGGAATCGCACCCCCGGCCTCTCTCCAGTCTCCGTTTCTCTCGTTGGATCTGGTCTCGGTGCGCTCGTAACGCCCGGCGCCTATCTTGGCTGTGGCTTCGGCTTCGATCAGGGCTTGCAGCAAGAGTTCCGCCGCGTAGCGGATGAGGTCGAAAGAGTCACCGCTTTTCAGCATGGCGGCGATGTCGTCGAGGGCAGACTGGTTTAGGGCCATCGGGTTTATCTCCTTCGGTGTGGAGCTGGTAACTACTCACCGAAAGATACCCGACGGCCTCAGCTCATCCTGGCCGAACCCCTACTAAGAGCCCACCAGTCGGGGTACTCCATCTACCGGCAAACCCGGTTCCATGCCGGCCCTCGCCAGTCAACGGGCCGTAGCGCGGCCGCCGATTTTGCTTGCGTGCCGCCAGGGCGCCAACCCACGCCGCCTTGCCGAGTTCCGCCCATCAACCCGCGCTGACACGGCTGGCATTTAAACTATGGTTGATGCCAGCCGTGCAGGAACTGCTGATCGCCACCAACCCAAATCCCGACTCCACTCTCGCCTACGTGATGCGAGTACCTCTCGGCGAGGGTATCGTATTGCGCACCTCCGGGACCTGGCCTCGTACGCAAGCTCTCTACTGCTACCCGATCCGGGTCGAAGAGTGGCCCGACCAGCCGGACATCGTCGAGCGAATCCCGCTCACCTCATGCGTGCGTCGCGGTGCGGCGATTGACATCGTCGCTGCCCGCTTCCGGGAGAACCGCTCCCAGTTGGTCTTCACCACCGCCCGAGGCCGAGATGCCGTTTTCTGGCAGTCCCCCCGCACACGCAAACAGGCCCGGCCTCAAGTCAACCTGCCCACCGCCCGAGCGGTCGGCCTCGCCGAACTCGAGATCGTTGTCGACGCCCACGAGCGCTATGCCTACCGGTTCCGCGGCCAGCAGGTGTGTACCACCAGCCGGGGCCTTCCCTGTGGCGACTACGCGATAATCCTCGACGGGACCCTTGTTGCCGCGGTGGAACGTAAATCGCTGCCCGACCTAATCAGCAGCTTGACCAGCGGCCGCTTGCGCTACGCCTTGGGAGAGCTGGCTACCCTGCCTCGCGCCGCGGTAGTGGTCGAGGACCGCTACTCGCAGATCTTCAAGCAAGACCGGGTCCGGCCTGCGCTCGTCGTCGACGGGATTGCTGAATGCCAGGTTCGCTGGCCCAACGTCCCCATCGTGTTTTGCGAGAATCGCAGCCTGGCCGAGGAATGGACCTACCGCTACCTAGCCGCTGCCCACTTCTGGGCGATCACCGAGCCAGCTGCCTCAAAACGAATCGGCGAGCGGCCAAAACTGCTGCCGGTTCCTGGAGCCCAGACCGGTCCACTACCCGCCGATATCCGCGACTGGGCGCGACGCAATGGCATCGATGTACCTGACCGAGGACGGATCCCCGCCTCGATCCGCCAAGCATGGGAACGCTCCACGGGGCCGAAAGACAACTGACAGCCGGTCCCGGATGTGCTTGGATGGGCATTGCTCAGCCACCGACGGATCACTCGTGGGCCGCTCTACGAGGGCGATATCGGTACGGCAATATGAACAGTCATTGAATCCGGACGGAGACCAGCTGCGCCGCGCCAGAAGATGCCGGCATCGAGCCAGTGTTGGTGCAGATGACCCCGGACTACATATCGCCAGCGCTCGTTCCGAAACGGCACCGTGGCCGGTGCAGGCGCACCGGCTTACGTCAGGCACGAATATGGTCGAGCTCAGCACGGCAAGCGGCCCCCCGCCGGAGGGGGTTGCTCCTGGTGGGCGAGCTCACACGACCCGCGCGAGGATCTCGGGCGACAGGCAGGTCGACCGGGCATGTGGGCGAGAGACCTGGGTGTCAGGATCGACGAAGTCGGCACCGACGTTGGCACCGACTTGAACGCAGAGGGTCCGCACTTTGCCCCACACCTGGCGGGCCGTAAGCCATCGTGACCCACGGCAACCGTATAGCGGCGGCCGGAGATCCGGGGCCATTGGCCGAGTAGCGGAGTCCGCCAAAAGCCGAGGAGTCGCTTTGGCCGCCAAACCCAACGGCTACAGGCGGTTTCTCGGCGCCAAACTTGGGCTGGATCTGTGCTGGGATTGCCGGTCGCGGTAGTATGGGCTGAGATTCCCGCGATGCAAGGTGAATCCGCACAAAATTCCGTTTTCATGCTCCGAAGCTGGACGAGGTTGCGAGAAGGGGGCGGAGCCAAGGCATTCTGTAGGGGCAGCCTCTGGGCATGTCTCGCAGAACTCGGTCAGCGAGTTGCCGCCTTCGAGGTCTGTGGCCGGGTCGGCGTTCAGAGATGCATGAGTCCTAGCTTTCGGGAGACGCTTTCATGGCCGACGGGGGAAACTTCATGGAGACGCTCTTCGCCCGATCAATCTGAGGGGCCCTCAGTGTGTCACAGTCACCAGGCCCGGATGCAATTGCTCTCTCGCTCGGGTATTAGCAAGACGGCTTCCGGCACGACGAAAACCCAGGGACAGGGCAAGTAGGGAGGACGATTTATATGAGCGCTTACTTCGTTGCCAACTACACCGTGACGAACGAGGACGGGTACCGCAGATACCTGGACGTGGTTGGCGAGTCACTCCGGGCGCACGGTGCGAAGGTGCTGGTGGCCGACTATGCCTCCGAAGCCGCAGAGGGCTCCCCCGCGCCTGTCACCGTTGTGCTCAGGTTCGATTCGAAGGAGGCCGCCCGGGAATGGTACAACTCGTCTGGCTATCAGGCAGTGGTTCACCACAGACTCGATAACACAGAAGGGTTCGCCGTCTTCTGTGACGAATACCGCCGATCCTAGGGGGACCTTCCTGGCTAGCTGATCCGACGCCCTGAGAACCGACTTTGGCTGGATGTAGAAGTTCGCCTCTGGTTAGGGATATTACAAGTTCTGGATGTTCTTGGCATTTGGTGTGCAACTGTAGTACCTAGATATGGCATATCTGATCGCCAAAAAGCAGGACGGGAAGTCCTACTACTACCTGGCGGAGTCCGCCAGGGTCAACGGCAAGCCCCGCATCGTCTCTCAGCGTTACCTGGGGAGTGCCGAGGAGGTGGCGGCCCGACTGGCCGAGGCGGGACCGGGCGAGCCCGATCGCAGTCACCACTTGGCTTTCGGAGATCTCGCAGCCGCCTGGTCGGTGATTGAACGCCTCGGCGTGGTAGGTATCGTCGACGACGTTGTGCGACGACGCCGAAGCGACACCTCGGCGTCGGTGGGGACCTACTTCGCCCTGATGATCGCAAACCGGGTGGTCGCTCCTCGCTCTAAGTTGGCGTTCGTGCAGTGGTGGGCGACTACCGCTGGCGAGCGCTGGGTAACCCTGGACCGGCCTGGTCTTGATCACCGGCGCTTCTTCGACGCGATGGATGCGATCTCTATAGATGAGCTCGTCGAGATTGAACGACGCATCGTAGCGCGAGCAGTCGAGGTCTTCGGGATCGACTGCTCGGGGCTGGTGCTCGAAATGACCAACTTCGCCACCTACATCGACTCGGCCAACGAACGCGGCCCGATCGCCCAGCGTGGCCATGCCAGGCAGAAGCGTACCGACCTGCGCCTGGTGGGACTGGGTCTTGTCGTTTCGGTTGACGGAGGAATCCCCCTCGTCTCTCACGCCTATGCCGGCAACCGTCCCGATGTTACGCAGTTCGGGCTCATGGTCGAGGGACTCGCGAGGCGTTTCAAAGAGCTCGCTGGCGAGACGGCCGAGCTCACTATGGTATTTGACGCAGGACAGGACTCAGAAGCCAACCAGGCCAAGGTCGCCGATAGCGCACTGCACTTCGTTGGGTCGTTACCACCGTCTGATCACCCCGAACTCCTCGCGGTACCACCAGAGCGCTACCAACTCGTCGATGAGGCGGCCTTTGGCAGCCTCACAGCGTTTGAGACCCGCAAGACGGCGCTCGGCGCGCAGTACCGCCTGATTGTTACCCATTCGCAGAACCTCCACGACAAGCAGTCACGGGGCTTCGCCCAGACCGTGGCCAAGGCGACTCGCCAACTCACAGAGATCCAAGCGCGCCTCCAGCGGGGAAGAACCAGAAAGGACCGCGACGCCCTCGAAGCCGAGATCGCCGCGGTGCTGTCGCCCCGCTGGTGTGAGAGGGTCATCACCTGGAGCCTTACCGGGGAACACCCGGCGAGCTTGCGTCTCGAATTCGCGCTCGACGAAGGGGCTCTAAGTGATCTCGAAGAGGAGATCTTTGGCAAGCGGGTGCTCTTCACCGACCAAGACCACTGGCCTATTGCCAGGGTGGTTGGTGCGTATCGCTCCCAGTTAGGCGTCGAAGCAGACTTTCGCCAGATGAAGGACCCCAAGGTCGTAAGCTTCTCGCCGATGTTCCACTGGACCGACCAGAAGATCCGCGTACACGTTGCCTACTGCGTGATAGCCCTGGCGGTTTCTCGGCTCATGGTGCGTGAGGCCCGAAGAGCCGGGATGGTAATGAGTGTCAGGGAGCTGCTCTCGACGCTCGCGGGCATCCAAGAGACGGTACTTCTCTATCAAGCCGAACGCGGACGTCCCCGTGCCAGGCGCATGCTCACCGAGATGGACTCGACCCAAACACAGCTCTACCAACTCTTTGGACTCGACGCCTACGCTCCTCGGCGATGACCTAGGTACTACACGATGTGGCCTTGGTTGTTACCGCTGAACTGGACTTTCGTTAGGCCGGCTCTAACTAGCCAGGAAGGTCCCGCTAGGAGCCATAGCGGGCGCCGGCCGGCTGACTGATCAGGAATAGGCGGGTCAGCGCCGGGCGTTCCTGATGGCAGCCGGATGGGATTTTCCAATCGCCGCCGACAGCCCCGGCGGGTTCTAGCCGATAGCTGTCGGTGGCAGCCAAGTCTCCGCCGAGATTCTCGCCGATCAGTCAGCGGTAACAGGCACATACCCGTGGCGTACCGAGACGGCATTGTTGCAGCTGCCATTGCCTGGGCCTGGTCCGCCATCGGGAAATTCGGACGAGCCGGGGTTACCCGTGAGGGGCCCGCACGTTCAGGCCCTCCGTTGCCACCGCTAGTGCCAGAGCCGCTTGAGCCAGCGCGACCCGAGTGGCACTGGACGCTGACCCTTCAACGACGCCGGGCCGAAGGCGCCAGGCCGGGTGCAGGCAAGGACCATGGTGTGGCGGTGGTAGATCAGCCCGTTTCGGGCATCGCCGCCCGCTCCGTCGTTGCACTCCTGGAACTTCCCGTGCTGTGCCCTCAATAGCCCATCCCGCACCGCCGTAGGCGTTGCCTGCCGCCTCGCTTGCAGGCGGCGTGGTGCATGTATCGGCTCGCATCAAGCCGATGAGAGCGGGAGAATGGCCCAGCACGGCCATAATCCAAACGGACGTCACCGGAAGGCAGCCCTCCACCACCGAGGCGCCGGCGACCTCGTCGCCCGTCTGTGGGTCTGCAAAGACCAGGTTCTATTCGTGGCACACATCGCCAGGGGGACACCGTGATCACCGGTGGCATTCGCTCGGCTCCACGGTCCCGGCGGCGCTCAGTTGCCTCGGCGAAGTTGGACCGGCCTTCAGGGGCGAGGATGAGCTGGCCAGCACTATCGGCGAAGAGTCCTTCGCGGCACGTTGGGGCCGTACGCGGTTCGAACTCGGAGAACGTGCCCGCCCGCTGGAGGCGGCACGCTCCGATTGGCACCTGCTCCAGCTGGGGAGGTAATCCCTGGTTCCGGCTCGATAGGGGGCTCGTATCCGGCAGGCTGACGGCGCGGTGGTGATCGCGATCAATGTGGCGGTTCCGAGCGCGGAGTATCCCAGCAAGCAGTTGGTCCGGCCACGTTTCGGATCGGCGCCACTCCTGGTTCAGAAGTCGCCCGCCTGTTTGCGCAGGCGCGCAAGGATCCCCACCAGCTCGCTCATGTCGCCCTGGCCAAGCCCGGGCCGGGCGAAGACCTCGGAATTCAATGCTTCGGTGGCCTTCAGCGCCAAGGCCCTCCCGGCTTCGGTGATTTCGACGATGGTGGCGCGCCTGTCCGATGGGTGCGGCGTGCGCTTAACCAACTCGGCCGCCTCCAGGCGGTCCACGGCGTTCGTCACGCTGGTCTGGTGGACCTGCAGTCGTGAGCCGATCACGCCCATGGGAAGCGCTCCGCGCCGGGAGAAGTAGAGCAGCATCATCGTCTCGTAGCGGGCGAAGGTGATCCCGAGCGGCCTCAGCACCGCCTCGACTCTTGCCATGTAGATCTGCTGGGCACGCATCAGCGAGGTGACGGCGGCCATGCCCTGGGCGCCCTCCTCCCAGCCGTGGGCCTCCCACTGGCGCCGCGCCTCTTCGATGGGGTCGTAAGGCAGGCCGCTTTGCTGATCGTCGGGCATGTCAAGATTCTAACTCATCTCCCCTGGCTATCCATTGACATAAAATAGTTGGATGTCCTAATATTGGATATGTAAGAGTTTGCACCGGCCGGGAGCCCGGGGTGCGAACAGGGCCGCGGCGCCGACCGTAATGGCGGCAACCGCGGAGATCTGGAGTAGCGGTGAGAGAGAAGAGCCTTTACAAGCCGAAGCATCCGGTGCGGGTCGTGACCGCCTCGAGCCTTTTCGACGGCCATGACGCCTCCATCAACATCATGCGCCGCATCATGCAGTCACAGGGTGCCGAGGTGGTGCACCTTGGCCACAACCGTTCGGTCAAGGAAGTCGTGGACGCCGCGGTCGAAGAGGACGTGCAGTGTGTCGCCGTCTCCTCGTACCAGGGTGGCCACGTGGAATACTTTGAGTACCTGGTCGAGCTGCTGCAGGCGGCCGGCCGTGGCGACGCCAAGGTCGTCGGCGGCGGCGGAGGTGTGATCGTCCCCGAAGAGATCGCCAGGTTGCGCGATCGCGGCGTGCACATCTTCTCGCCCGAGGACGGTCAGAAGATGGGTTTGGCCGGGATGATCAACGCGGTGATCCGTGACGCCGACTTTGACCTGGCCGAGAAGTCCGTGCCCTCCCCCGAGGAGGTTCTTGCCGGCCATCGCTCCGCTGTAGCCCGGGCGATGACCTGTGCCGAGGAGGGGATCCTGGAGGGCGAGCTTGCCGCCGGAATCCATGCCGCGGCGGAGCGATCATCCGCGCCCGTGCTCGGCATCACAGGCACCGGCGGATCCGGAAAGTCCTCGCTGACCGACGAGCTTCTGCGCCGCTTCCGGGTGGACCAAAAGGATACTTTGCGCATCGCTGTAATCGCCTGCGATCCCACACGGCGTCGCGGGGGAGGAGCGCTGCTCGGGGACAGGATCCGTATGAACTCCCTGGATGGCGAGCGGATCTTTTTCCGCTCGATGGCCACCCGCGGCCACCATGAGCTACCCGACGCGCTGACCGATATCATCGCGGTTGCCAAGGCCGCCGGCAACGACCTGGTGATCGTGGAGACACCCGGAATTGGGCAGGGTGACGCTGGAGTTCTCAGATTCGTCGACAGCTCTCTCTATGTGATGACCCCGGAGTACGGTGCCGCCAGCCAGCTCGAGAAGATCGACATGCTGGACTTCGCCGACGCGGTGGCCATCAACAAGTTCGAGCGGCGCGGCGCCATGGACGCGCTTCGCGAGGTTTCCCGCCAGATGGTGCGCAACCGGGAGGCCTTCGGTTCCAGCCCCGATGAGATGCCAGTCTTTGGCACCTCCGCTGCTTCGTTCAACGACGACGGTGTCACCGCCCTTTACCAGTACCTCTGCCATGTGCTCTCCGAGCGCGGCCTGGCGCTCGGTGCCGGGAGTCTGGAGCACGTTTCGGTGCGCCACTCCAGTCACAGCGCCCAGATCGTCCCACCCGCGCGCGTGCGCTACCTCTCGGAGATCTCCGATTCGGTCCGGCGCTACCACGTCGAGACCGAGCGCATCGCCGAGGCCGCTGCCCGCCTGCAGCATCTGGAGTTCGTCCGCGGGGAGCTGGCTGCGGCCGACCAGGACGTGGCGGCGGTGGACAAGCTGGTGGAAGCGGCCGAAGCCGATGTGCCCGCCGCGGTCCGCGAAGAGATCGACGGCTGGCCGGAGGTGGTCGCCGCCTACTCGGGCGACAAGGCCTCCTTCGAGGTGAGGGGCCGCAAGCTGCACGCAGAACTCACCCGCGAGTCACTCTCGGGCAGCCACATCCGGCGTGTCTCGCTTCCCAAGTTCCGCGACCACGGCGAGTTGGTCCGCTTCTGGCGCAAGGAGAACCTGCCCGGGAGCTTCCCCTTCACCGCCGGCGTGTTCCCCTTTAAGCGCGAGGGAGAGGACCCTACCCGTATGTTCGCGGGCGAAGGGGATCCCTTCCGCACCAACCGTCGCTTCAAGCTGCTCTCGGCGGGAAGCAAGGCCAAGCGCCTCTCGACCGCATTCGACTCGGTGACGCTCTACGGACGCGATCCCGACGAGCGCCCGGACATCTACGGCAAGGTCGGCACCTCCGGGGTCTCCATCGCCACGCTCGAGGATATGCGCGCCCTCTATGACGGCTTTGATCTCACCTCGCCGACCACCTCGGTATCCATGACCATCAATGGTCCGGCGCCCACCGTGCTGGCCTTTTTCTTCAACACCGTCATCGACCAGGAGCGCGCCAAGTTCCGCGCTTCCCATGGCCGGGATCCGGATGCCGACGAGGATGCACAGCTCGCGGCCCAGGCGGTCTCGGTGGTGCGTGGGACGGTCCAGGCGGACATCCTCAAGGAGGACCAGGGCCAGAATACCTGCCTCTTTTCCACCGAGTTCTCCTTGCGCATGATGGCCGACATCCAGGAGTGGTTCATCCAACACCGGGTGCGCAACTTCTACTCGGTCTCCATCTCCGGCTACCACATCGCCGAGGCCGGGGCCAACCCCATAACCCAGCTGGCCTTCACCCTGGCCAACGGCTTCACTTACGTGGAGGCGTATCTCGCCCGGGGCATGCGCATCAACGACTTCGCGCCGAACTTCTCCTTCTTCTTCTCGAGTGGCATGGATCCGGAGTACTCGGTGCTGGGCCGGGTGGCCAGGCGCATCTGGGCGGTGGCCATGCGTGACAAGTACGGCGCCAACGAGCGCTCCCAGAAGCTGAAGTACCACGTGCAGACCTCAGGTCGCTCCCTGCACGCCCAGGAGATCGACTTCAATGACATCCGCACGACCCTTCAGGCGCTGAACGCAATCTACGACAATGCCAACAGCCTGCATACCAACGCCTATGACGAGGCGATCACCACGCCCTCGGAGGAATCCGTCCGCCGCGCGCTGGCGATCCAGATGATCATCGGCCACGAGTGGGGCCTGGCCATGAACGAGAACCCCCTACAGGGCTCGTTCATCATCGAGGAGCTGACCGATCTGGTCGAGGAGGCGGTCCTGGCCGAGTTCGACCGCATCACCGAACGCGGGGGTGTCCTTGGGGCGATGGAGATCGGGTACCAGCGTGGAAAGATCCAGGACGAGTCGCTCCTCTACGAGCAACGCAAGCATGACGGGAGCCTGCCCATAATCGGCGTGAACACGTTCCTGCGCCCGAAGGGATCCGAGGGCGGGACCGCCAAGGTGGAGCTCTCCCGGGCTACCGAGGAGGAGAAACAGTCGCAGCTCGCGCGGGTGCGTGCCTTCCAGGAAGCGCATAGGGAAGAGGCCGAGGCCGGCCTGGCGCGCTTGAAGAGGGCGGCGGTGGAGGGGGAGAACCTCTTCGCGGTGCTGATGGACGTTGCCCGGGTTGCTTCGCTGGGCCAGATCACCAAGGCCTTCGAAGAGGTCGGCGGCCTCTATCGGCGCAACGTCTAGGACCTGAGAGCCCGCCCCCGTGGGCCACGGCCATATTGACGCCTATGCCCAACGGCGGGCTTTATTGCCGCCGGCCACGGGCCGCGCCGGCGGAGGGCACCCTTGGCCCTGGTGGCCCTAGAGGAAGAGGCCGAGCGCCAGCCCGGCGGCGGCGGCCATCAGCCCGAAGGCGATGCTGCCCAGTACGTTGTAGGCGGCCTCCAGGTAGTCGCCTTCCTCGACCAGCCTCATGGTCTCGAAGGTGAAGGTCGAAAAGGTGGTGTAGGCACCACAGAATCCCGTAGCCGCAAGGGCCCCGGACACCGGCCCGAGGTGTCCGTTCAAGTCCAGGCCGGTCAGTATGCCGAGCAGAAGTGATCCGCTCATGTTGACGACGAACGTGCCCCAGGGAAGGTCTGACTCGATACGGCCGGAGATGGCACGGTCCAAGAGAAAGCGTGCCGGGGCGCCGATGAAGCCGCCGAGCGCGACGGCGAGCGTCAAGCTAAGCGTCATCTGAGCTCCACCACTCTCAAAGCTCCACGACCTCCACTTCGGCGAGGCTTACCGTGACGCCTTTGAGCAACGGGGCGATCTCCTCGAGGAAGTTCTCGATGCGCTCCTTTTCGTCGACGATGACGATTGCGCGCGGACGATCGTCGGAGAGAAGGTGCCCCTGGTGCAGGTGGCCGGAGGCTCCGTAACCGGCATGTCCTTCGAAGACGGTCGCGCCCGCCAGCTTGGCCTTGCGTGCCCTTTTCATGATCTGGCTCTCCAAGCTGGCGTGCCCGGCATGCGCCCGGGTTTCGAGCATCAGGGTAAGCCTTGTCGCCGGCCGCCCGGGGTGCCGTGTCGGGGAAATGTCGGTCACGATGCCTCCTGTTGCATCTCTCGCCGCACGCGAACCAAGCTTCGCCCCGCGGCCATTCCGATCACCACTGCCACGACTCCGGCGACCATGCTGAGCGCCAAGTATGCCAGCGCAGTGGCGACCGCCCCGTCCCTCGCAAGCGAAACCACACCGGTCATCCAGGTCGAAAAGGTGGTGTAGGCGCCGATGAAGCCGGTTCCGATGAGGGGCCTGGCCATGCGGGAGCGAGGGAACTGCTCGGCGAGCAGAGTCAGCAGGAAGCCCAGGGCCAAGGCTCCGCTGATGTTGATGAGGAAGATGCCCCAGGGCATCTGGCCGGCCGGGGCGGGCAAGGCGAGCGAGATCGCGTAGCGGCTGAGGGCGCCGAGGGCACCGCCGATCCCGATCGCGAGGAGCGGGAAGACCTGTCTGCGCATTCTGCGCAAGCGGGCCGCACGCCGTTTGGCATCGAAGGCCGGGCGTGAAACGGGCCGAGCCGATTCGGACCCACTGCTCGCCGCTGCCATCGAGCCTCCTCTGCTACTCTTCCCAAAGGCAGTTCCAGGAGCAGGAGCCATCAGCCCTGGCGGCAATTTCGGCGAGCTCCATCGCCGCTGTCGACGCTACCATGATCGGCGTTCCTTTGCTTTCGTGCCATGCTCGCACCAGGGGCGGGCGGCACGGATATCCTTGGTGGCGAAGCTCACGCGGGCGTTGGTTGGGAGGTGTCACGTGGCGGAGAGTGAACTCGCCACCCGCCTGGCCGTCTTCCTGACGGAGGATGACCGGGCCGGGCACCGCAGCCTCTACGAAGCGCTGCTGAAGCTGGCCCGCGAGCAGGGGGTGGCCGGCGCTACGGTCTGGCGCGGCGTGGAAGGCTTCGGCCCGGCAGGAGTCGTGCGGACCAGCCGTTTCCCCGATGCGGCCTCTGGGCTTCCCATAATGCTCGAGATCATCGACAGCGCCGAGAAGGTGGATGACTTTCTCGATTCGCTGGAGCGCCTGGCGCCGGGCACCTTCGTCACCCGGGAGAGGGTGACCTTCTCGCGCTGCCCGAAGCAGGTCTGATGCGGATGGCTGTGGCCCCCGCACGCCGATCAGTTATGTGCATGCAAGTCATGCCTTCGACGGCTCCGAACGCGGGCGTAAGGATTAAATCCCGGTGAATCGGATCCCTCGGGAATCCGGGTGCCGGTGACGTGCCCTTAGCTTGGAATACGGGGATGCGGCTGTGGCACACCACCGTCGTGGTCAGCTGCCGTGAGTCGCCGAATATTCGAGGGGGATCGTTACTCGTGCCAGGCGAAGGCTCGACACCAGGCAGGTTGCATGCACAGATAGCGCAGCTCGACGCGGCGCTCACACGGACCATGGCGCGCCGGGAGGGTCCGGAGCTGCTTGCGGCGTTCGAGGCCATCCGCTCGGGCCCGGACTCGCGGATCGGAGAGACCGCAGGTCTGCTCGAGGGTTTGACCCTCGAAGCCGTCACCAAGCTGGCGCGGGCATTCTCGGTTTATTTCCACCTGGCCAACATCGCTGAACAGGCCGCCCGGGCCAGAACCGGCCTGGGCGGCGCCGGAAGGCCGTTGGCCATGGCGGCCGAGCGTGTAGCCGAGGCGGTTGAGACAGGAGAACTCGAGCCTGAACGGCTGGAACGGCTGCTGGCCAACCTGGAGGTGCGGCCGGTCTTCACCGCGCATCCGACCGAGGCGGCGCGCCGGTCAGTGCTTTCCAAGCTGCGCGCCCTTGGTGACCTTCTCGACGCGGCGGAGGACTCCGGAGCAGGCTCGAAGGAGTCTGAGACCGCGCGGATCGATGAGCTGGTGGAGCTGCTGTGGCAGACCGACGAGCTTCGTCTTGGGAAGCCGGAGGTGATGGATGAGGCCCGTAATGCGCTGTACTACCTGAACTCGCTGGCCCGGGAGCCGGTGGCCAGGGTCCTGGATGAGTTCGTCCGCGCCTGCAACCGGTTGGGATTCGAGCCAAGTCCCGACGCGCGGCCGCTCTCGTTCGGCTCCTGGATCGGAGGCGACCGCGATGGCAACCCTTTCGTCACCCCCGAGGTGACGCTCGAGGCCATCTCCCTCTATCACCTGCGCGCCATTTCGGTGTTGATGCCGCTCATGGACCGCCTGGTAGAGCAGTTGAGCGTTTCCATCCGCTTCACCAGGATCTCGCCCGAGCTGGAGAGCTCGATACAGACAGACCTGGATTCCCTTGACAACCTCGACCCTCGCTACATCCGCCTGAACAGCGAGGAGCCCTACCGGCTCAAGGTCACCTGCATCCGGGCCAAGCTGGACGCCACTCGAGTGCGCATCGAGCGTGGAAGCCGCCACCGGGCAGGAAAAGAGTACGGATCCACACGCGAGTTGCTGGACGATCTCATGGTCATGTACCAATCGCTCATGGCCAACGGAGGGGGGATCCTGGCCCGGGGAACCCTGGCGGAGGTGATCCGCCAGGTGGCGGCCTTTGGCCTCTCACTGGTGAGCCTGGACGTGCGCGAGCATGCCTCCGCCCACCACGCCGCTCTCGCCCCTCTTTTTGACCGGCTCGAGGAAGGCGACACCCTCTACCAGGACCTCGCCAGGGGGGAGCGCAGGGAGAGACTGGCCCGCGAACTCGCGTCGCTGCGCCCGCTTTCCCCGCACCCGCCGCCGCTCACGGGCACGCCCGCGCGTACCTTCGCCACCTTCCGGGCCATCCGGGAAGCCATCGAGCGCTTCGGTCCCGACGCCTGCCAGAGCTACATCGTCTCCATGACCCGGGGAGCCGACGATCTCCTTGCCGCGGCCGTTCTTGCAAGGGAGGCCGGCTTGGTGGATCTGGCATCGGGAGTGGCCAAGGTGGACTTCGTGCCACTGCTCGAGACGATCTCGGAGCTGGAGCAGGCCGGCTCGGTGCTGGAGGAGCTCCTGGCCGTGCCCGCCTACCGGCGGATCGTCTCCCTGCGGGGAGATGTGCAGGAGGTGATGCTCGGTTACTCGGACTCCAACAAGGAGGCGGGAATCACCTCCTCACAGTGGGTTATACACAAAGCCCAGCGGCAGCTGCGCGATGTCGCCCGACGGCACGGCGTGGGGCTGCGGCTCTTTCACGGGCGCGGAGGGACTGTCGGCCGCGGCGGCGGCAACACCTACGCCGCCGTGATGGCCCAGCCCTGGGGTGTTTTCGACGGGCGTATGAAGGTTACCGAGCAGGGCGAAGTCATCTCCGACAAGTATCTACTGGCGCCACTGGCGGAGGAGAGCCTGGAGCTGCTGCTTGCGGCATGCTTGGAGGCCGGGGCGCTTCACGGACGGCCCCGGGTGAGCGATGCGGACATCCACGGCTGGGAGGCGGCCATGGAGCTGGTCGAGGCCGAGTCGCGGCGGCGTTATCGATCGCTGGTCGACCACCCCGACCTTCCCGCCTACTTCACCGCTGCCACTCCGGTGGAGGAGCTGGCCAATCTCAATCTTGGTTCGCGCCCCTCACGGCGTGGAGCCGCCCAGGCGGACATCGGCTCACTTCGAGCCATTCCTTGGGTCTTCGGATGGACCCAGTCGCGACAGATCGTTCCGGGATGGTTCGGTGTCGGCTCCGGGCTCCTGGCCGCGCGCCAGGCCGGTTTGGGTGCAACCCTGGCGCGGATGCACGCCGGCTGGCCGTTCTTTTCCAACTTCATATCCAACGTCGAGATGACCCTGGCCAAGACCAACCTGCGTGTAGCCAGGATCTACGTCGATTCATTGGTCCCCGCCGAACTCAGGTATCTCTTTGCCTCCATCGAAGAGGAGTACGAACTCGCAGTCGAACAGGTTCTCGCACTCACCGGCTCGTCCTCGCTGCTCGCCCGCCAGCCGGTGCTGGCCCAGACACTGGCCACCAGGGACGGACACCTCTTGCCGCTGCAGCTCATGCAGGTTCAGCTGCTGGCCCGGGTGCGCGCGGCGCGCGAGCAGGGCGGAGAGCCTGACCCTGGCCTCATGCGCGCCTTGCTGCTCACCATCAACGGCATTGCCACCGGCTTGCGCAACACCGGCTGAGCGGACGCCCCGCTTGGGCCCGTCGCGTGCGAGAGCCGCGGCCGGCCGGCAGAGGGGTGGTGGCTGCTAGAGGAGATCGAAGCGGTCCAGGTTCATGACTTTGCCCCATGCCGCAACGAAGTCTTGAACGAACCTCTCCTTGCCGTCCGCGGCAGCGTAGACCTCGGCAATGGTCCTTAGCTGCGCATTGGAGCCGAAGACCAGGTCTACGGCGGTGGCGGTCCACTTGAGCCGTCCGCTCGCGCGGTCACGGCCCTCGAAGACGTTCTCCTCGCCGGCCGAGGTCCTCCATTCCGTGTCCATGCCAAGCAGGTTCACGAAGAAGTCGTTGGACAGCACTCCCGGATGCTCGGTGAAGACTCCGTGCCGGGTCGAGGCGTAGTTTGTGCCCAGGGCCCGCATACCGCCCACCAGCACGGTCATCTCCGGCGCGGTGAGGTTCAGCAGGCTGGCCCGCTCGATGAGCAGCTGCTCAGGGGGCCGCTTGTCGCCGGCGCGCAGGTAGTTCCGGAACCCGTCAAAGAGGGGCTCCAGGACGGCGAAGGATTCCGCGTCGGTCTGCTCGGCGGTCGCGTCGGTGCGCCCCGGGGAGAACGGGACGGTCAATTCGAAGCCGGCGTCACTGGCGGCCTTTTCGACGGCGGCGCATCCTCCCAGCACGATCAAGTCAGCCAGGGAGACCTTCTTCCCGCCTGGAGCCGTGCGGTTGAACTCCGCTTGGATATCCTCCAGAGATCGGAGCACCACACCCAGCTCGGCCGGGCGGTTTACCTCCCAGTCCTTCTGGGGAGCCAGGCGAATCCTGGCGCCGTTCGCCCCACCTCGCTTGTCGGTACCCCGGAAGGTCGCAGCTGACGCCCAAGCGGTCGAGGCAAGCTGGGCGATAGAGAGGCCTGAAGCCAGCAGCCGGGCCTTTAGGGCACGGATGTCCTGCTCATCAATCAGCGGGTGATCAACGCGCGGAAGCGGGTCCTGCCAGAGCTGGGCTTCGGGCACCCACGGCCCCAGGTAGCGCGAGACAGGCCCCATGTCGCGGTGGAGGAGCTTGTACCAGGCTCGTGCGAAAGCGTCGGCGAGCTCTTCAGGGTGTTCGTGGAACCTCTTGGCGATCGGCGCGTAGACCGGGTCGAACTTCAGGGCCAGGTCCGTGGTGAGCATGATGGGTGCGTGGCGCTTGGAGGGGTCGTGGGCATCGGGAACGGTTCCCTGGGCCTCGGGGTTTTTCGGCGTCCACTGCTTGGCGCCTGCCGGGCTGGTTGTGAGCTCCCAGTCGTAGTTGAAGAGGTTGTCGAGGAACCCGTTGTCCCAGGTGGTGGGAGTGGCGGTCCATGCACCCTCCAGGCCGCTCGTCCAGGTATCCACCCCGGTCCCGCTTCCGTGGCTGTTGTGCCAACCCAGGCCCTGCTCCTCCAGGGGAGCTGCTTCGGGCTCGGGCCCGATGTAGCTTGCATTGACCGCGCCATGGGTCTTGCCGAAGGTGTGCCCACCGATGATGAGCGCCGCGGTCTCCTCGTCGTTCATGGCCATGCGGGCAAAGGATTGCCGGATGTAGCGCGCGGCAAGCAGGGGATCGGGGTTGCCTCCCGGCCCTTCGGGGTTGACGTAGATGAGGCCCATGTGGTCGGCGCCGAAGGGGCCTTCCAGCTCACCCTGGCCACCGTGGCGCGCGTCGCCGAGCCACACCTCCTCGGCGCCCCAGTTGGTTTCGTCCGGCTCCCAGATGTCCTGCCGGCCGAAGCCGAAGCCGAAGGTCTTGAAGCCCATCGCCTCCAGGGCCACGTTCCCGGCAAAGATGATCAGGTCCGCCCAGGAGATCCTTCGGCCGTACTTCTGCTTGACGGGCCAGAGTAGCCGGCGTGCCTTGTCGAGGTTGGCGTTGTCCGGCCAGCTGTTGAGCGGGGCAAAGCGCTGCGCTCCGGCGCCGCCACCTCCCCTTCCATCGGTGATGCGGTAGGTTCCGGCGGCATGCCAGGTCATGCGGATGAAGAGCGGGCCGTAGTTGCCGTAGTCGGCCGGCCACCACTCCTGGGAGTCGGTCAGCACCTCGACGACGTCTCGGCGCAGGGCCTCGACGTCGAGGGTCTTGAACTCCTCGGCGTAGTTGTACGACTCGCCCAGCGGGTTGGACCGCGGGAGGTTGCGGTGCAGCGCCTGAATATCCAGCTGGTTGGGCCACCAGTCCCGGTTGGTGCGGCCGGGCAGGCCGCCGATCTCATCAGTGGTGGGCATCTTGTCAGTCATCTTCCCCTCCGTTGTTGCGTTGCTTGTCGTCGATCGGAACTTTCACATCCCCTGGTCCACCGGAAGTCCTTCGCTCCTGGCACGAGGGGCAGTATCCCCAATAGGTGACCTCGGCTTCGTCCAGGAGGTATCCGTGAGTTTCCGAAGGCGTCAGGCAGGGCCGGTAGCCCACAGCGCAGTCGACATCGGCCACCGCTCCGCACAGCCGGCAGACGACGTGGTGATGATTGTCTCCGACGCGCAGCTCGTACAAGGCGGAGCTGCCGGCCGGCTCGATGCGCCGGACCAGCTCCGCCTGCACCAGTGTGGCCAGCACGTTGTAGACGGCTTGGGCCGAGACGGTTCCCAGCTCGGCGCGAACGTGCCTGATGAGGGTGTCGGTGTCCGCGTGTGGACGGAGCTCCAGCGCATTCAAGGTCGCCAGGCGTGGGCCGGTCGTGCGGAGTCCGGCGGAGCGGAGTGCTGCGACGAAAGTCTCGCGGGAGGTGCCCTCAGTGGTGGCCGTGGTTATCATTGCGCTAAGTCTAGCATTATTAAAAGAATGGAATGAATCCAATCATAAAGAATTCCCATTCGACGAGCGGGCGTGTTGGTCGACGCGGGCAGGAGCGCGCTCCTCCGGGAGCAGGATCAAGTCTCTGCCTCGCCTTGGGCAGCCCTGAGAGCGGAGCCCCGGCCGGCCGGATCGCTGCGAACCGTGCCGCGCTTCCGAGCTACTTTGGCTCTACGCCATCGCGCCACCTGGGTTGCAACTCCCTCACCCAATCGGCAACTAATGAACTTCTGGCGTCTCCGCTCCCGATAAGGGGTGCGTGTTGAGCAAGAACGAGCGCGCGACCGGCTCATACTGCGTCGCCCTCACACGCAAGCAGCCGCCCACTACTCCAGCTCCTCCGGCGAGGTGAGAGGTGTGAAGGCGATGGCGAGAACATTGGTCGGGCTGACAACGGTGTTCGAGATGGAGTCCCAGCCCCGCATGCCGGCCGGAGGTTTGACGGGCACAGCCGCGACCAGCAGGGCAGCTTCGGTTACGAACTCTCGCCGCTCTAGGTGTCAGATCGTTGCGCTCGTGCCCTTGGATGTCATAATAGGAGTATTGACATCACACAAGGGAGTAAGACAGGCGATCATGAGCGGAACCCGGAGCGTCTTTCCACTGCGGTTCCGAGACGAGCGGTTGCGCGCGCTATTACGCGAGGTCGCGGCGCGAGAGCACATAAGTCAAAACGAACATATCGAACAGGCCATTAGGCACGAACTCACCATACGTGCGGCGCGGGTAGCCGGAGAGCTCGTCACGGCCGCCCGCCGCCTGGCCGAACTCTCCGGTTCCGCATACGACGAGATCGTCACTCAGAGTATCGAGGATTTCGTTGCCGGAGAGGCGGCGCCCGGACCGCTGCAAGCACATGCTCTCCATGACCACTCCGGTGAAACAGGGGCCGCGGAGGACGGCAGCGATCCCCTGGGCGTACTTGCTGCTTTTGAAGCCGGCGCCCGCTGAGCCGGTGCCCGGCCCACCCTGGAATGACGACGACCCCGCCGAGCGTGCGCGCATACTCAAGAACGTCGGCTCCCTGCTCACTGAGCTGAGGACAACCGCTCCGGGGAGGGTGATGCCCGACACGGCCGAAGTCCGGCGCTGGCACGCGGCCTGCAAGCTGCCGGTCGCCGGGTATGCGGGCCACTTTCGCGGAGACCCCGTGGTGCCCGAGCTCATCGGTTACGAGGTCGGTGTGGGTACGCGCCAGCTCGACGGGTGGCCAAGCAAGGTCGGCGTGTTCTCGCGGTCCAACCGGCGTCAAGGCGCAGGAGCTCCTCAGCTCGACGGGTGGCCAAGCAAGGTCGGCGTGTTCTCCCCTCAAGTCCTTGAGGCAGTGCTCGAGCTTCTCTCTAAGGTTGAAGCCGGTGCTGCGCGCCTAGACGCAGTCCTCCCCCCTGGCGGCCGCCCGGCAGATGCGGCCCAGCTGCAAGCAGTGGCCTCTCTCGCTGCCATCACCCACGGCGAGTGGATTCGGATCCACCCCTATGCAAACGGCAACGGACGCACGGCGCGCATATGGGCTGCGTGGGTTGCGCTGCGTTATGGAGGTCCGGTCTTCGTTTCTATCAAGCTGCGGCCCGATGACGCTGCTTATGCGATCGCCAGTGCTGGCTCGATGGGCCGGCCACCCGACTTCCGCGGAGATCACTCCCTTGCGCTAACCCTGTTCACACACATGCTGGTCCAAGTGTTACGGCCCTGATCGATCCGCTCGATCCGCTAGGTCATCGGTATCGTCTTGGAACCCTGACACCCGGCCAAACCAGGTTGTTGCCAGCCAGACAGAATGATGACGGCGTGGACACTGTCCATGATGACCTCGCGTGATCATGTTGTCGGCTGGCGACGCCGGCGTTGAGGATGAAACTCCTTTCTCGTTAGCTCACTCGGCGTCCATCTCGGTGATGGCCTGGCGGGCCGCCTTCTCGTCCACGATCGAACTGCGGTTGGCATAGGCGGCGACCAGGGCTTGACGGGCCAGGTTGTTCACCGCCCGGGGAAGACCTCTGCCGGCCTGGTGGATGCCGGAGAGGGCGTCGTCGGAAAACAGCGTGTCCGAGCGCCCGCCCGATCGCCACCACCACGCCGACCCGGCGCGAGAGACAGACGTCGGGAAGCAGCACCGAGGTCACCTGGCAGTTGGAGCACCGTGCCCGATGAGGGCGGTGCTCCTCGTTTTCCGTAACGCCGCGCAGCACGCGGCGGCGGGCGTGGCCCCAGGGGCGCAGCTCACCCCCGCTCCGGTCCGGGTTGTAATGATCGTGTAGGTGTTGGAACGAGCGTGGGTGTCCACTCCCACGACAAAGGCGAAGTGTTCTGCCACAATGGACATGGTGGCGTCTCCTCTCACTCAGGGCACGTCATCGTGGCCGGTGTCGGCCCGGTGAGATTCACGGCGAGGCAATCCTGTAATGAGCCACAGCGATAAAGGCTGGGCAAGCTTCTGATCAAGCCATCGTCGTGGGCCGGGTTGGCACCGGCCTCCGTGGCGGTTGGGCAAATCTATCCAAGTGCATCCCCCGAGAGGGAGCCGGGACTCTCACGAGCCACGACCACCACGAAGTGCCGGCACCCACTCTGCCAGCCTGCCTCGGGCCGGCCACGGAAATACTTACAGGATCGTTCACTACGATGAGCATCGGTGTCTCCGGACATCTCGGAGGACCCCCTCGCGCTCATGCATAGAGAAGAGCGAGGGGGTCCTTGCCATTTCTCGGACATCCCACGCTGCCACCGCCACCAACGACAACGCAACCACCAACGGTGCGCCTGAGCGTGATTACGCTGAGCGGCACTTCAGGTGGAGTTCATGGGCACTGGATGTGTCGCCCTACAGCTGCGACGTGGCTCACGCCATGCTCCGCAGCGGTGCCCTCTACAAGCCGCCGCGCGCCGAGAAATCTCCCCACAGCCGCCCTGGCAAACCGACATGGACGCCCCCCTATGGACGCTCCCTTGGGGTGGAGAACCTTGGCCGGGTTTACGAGGGCGGCCGGGCAGTCTTCAGGGCCGGGCTGCGAAGCACCTTGGCGCGCATCCCTTCCAGCTCGGCGGCCGGCACTGCGGCTGAGAACAGGAACCCCTGGCCGAGTTCGCACCCGAGCTGGCGCAGCAGCGCGAGTTGCTCTTTTGTCTCGATTCCCTCGGCGACGACCGTCACATCGAGCACCTGACAGAGCGAGACCATCGCTTCCAGCAGGCGTCTGGCAAAGGCGCTGCGATGCGCGGAGCCGACAAAGCTACGGTCGATCTTGATGATGTCGGGGCGCAGCATCGCAAGGTAGGAGAGCGAGGAGTAGCCGGTGCCGAAATCATCCAGCGCCACCGAGGCTCGGAGACGCTGGAGGTGTTCGATGGTCCTGATTGCGGATTCGATATCCGCTAGGGCGATGCTCTCGGTTATCTCAAGCACCAGGCGCTCCGGCGCCAGTCGGCTCGATGCAAGCACCTCCTCGATTGTCGCGATCAGGTTGGGATCGCGGAACTGGCGGGCGGAGAGGTTGACCGCGACGTAGGGGGCGACGGCTCCACTGCTCGAGCTCTCCAAACCCGCCACCTGGGCAGTTGCCTGGCCGAGTGCAAAACGGCCGAGCTCGACGATAAGCTCGCTCTGTTCCGCCAGGGGAATGAAGGCATCAGGCGGCACCGGGCCATGCTCGGGGTGCTGCCAGCGCATCAATGCCTCGTAGCCAACGATCTCGCCCCGGGCGAGGTGCACGATCGGCTGGTAGTGCATGGAGATCTCGCCGCGGGCAACCGCCTTGGAGAGGTGCTGGCCGAGCTGGAAACTCTTGGAGGTGCGGCTGGCCATCTCCGGGTCGAAAACCGCCATCTGGGACTTGCCCCGGCGCTTGGCTTCATGCAGCGCGGTGTCGGCGTTGCGCAGGAGCGCATCGGCACTCATCCGTTCGGTGCCATCGCATAACACCGCGCCCAGACTGGCGGTTTTCTTTACTTCCGCTCCAGCCAGGACGAAGGGCTCATCCAGCACGCCGAGTAGGCGTTTGGCGAGCGCTATGGCCTCGCCTGAGCCCCCGAGCCCGTCAGCCAGGTAGGCAAAGGTGTCCCCGGTAAAGCGCGCCAGGGTGTCGGTGGGGCCGGCCACGTTCTCCAGGCGCCGGGCCAAGGCCTGGATGAGCTGATCGCCGACTTGGTGCCCGAGCGTCTCGTTGACGCCTTTCAGGTCGTCGACATCGAGCAGGAAGAGGGCGGTCATGCCGGCGTTGTGCAAGCCTCTCTGCAGCGCGCGAGGAAGCCGGTCGGCAAAAAGCACGC
>JAJZLQ010000094.1 GCA_021850605.1 Actinomycetes bacterium | reverse complement strand
TGATTCCGTCGAAGTAGCGGTACCGGGCCAGGTAGACGAAGTTGTTGACGGTCTTGGGAGCGATGTTCGGGTCGAGCGTGATCACGAAGGTTCCTACGTCCGTCGTTACGGTCGCGGTGTAGTGGAGGCTGGGGTTGATGCACATTGGTGGCGCGGCCGGGAAGCTGGTCACCCGCTTGGCGGCGCCGCCGGCGGGTGGGCAGGGAAGTGCGGCAGTCGCCTTGGCCTTGGCTGCGGTCGTCGACGTCGAGGAGGTGTTCTTGGAGGATGTCGCAGTCTTGGTGGGGCGTGAGGCGAAGTAGATGCCAACCAGTGCCAGGACGAAGACGACGGCGATGATTATGCCCAGGCGAAACCTACGCTTGCGCTTCTTCGCGGCCTCTTCGGCGGCACGCTTTAGCGCCTGGTTCGTCCTGATCCTCTGTCGTTTAGCGCTTGGCACGGATAAAGAAGCTAGTCGCCTCCCTCAGGCCCCGGCCGTCATGGGCGCCGGGCCAGGGCAGTGCGCCCCGGCCGATAGTTTGTAGGTGTGGCATTGATCGTTCAGAAGTTCGGCGGCACCTCGGTGGGGGACGTGGACCGCATCAAAGCGGTGGCGGATCACGTGGCGCGTACCGTTCGCACCGGAAACCAGGTCGTGGTGGTTGTCTCGGCGATGGGTAAGACCACAGACGACCTGATTCGCCTTTCTAAGGAAGTATCTGAGACACGCCCGGGGCGTGAACTCGACATGCTGCTCACCTCCGGCGAGCGCATCTCGATGGCGCTGCTTTGCATGGCGCTGGCGGATCTAGGTGTTTCCGCGCTTTCGTTCACCGGCTCTCAGGCCGGAATCATCACCGACACCGACCATACCAAGGCCAAGATCGTCGAGATGCGTCCCAATCGGCTGCTCGAGACGCTTGCCGAGGGCAAGGTCCCGGTCGTCGCGGGGTTTCAGGGTGTCTCGCTGGAGAAGGATGTGACCACGCTTGGCCGCGGAGGGTCCGACACCACTGCTGTGGCGCTCGCGTCTGCTCTGGGTGCGGACTATTGCGAGATCTACACCGACGTCTCCGGAGTTTTCACGGCCGACCCGCGCGTTGTACCCAATGCTCACAAGATCTTGAAAATCTCCTTCGAGGAGATGCTCGAGCTCGCCGCCTCCGGCGGACGGGTGCTCGCGCTTCGCTCGGTGGAGTTCGCACGGAATTTCCATGTTCCGGTCCATGTACGCTCCAGCTTCACCTGGGAGCCCGGGACCTGGGTGCAGGAGGAGGATGAGACCATGGAGCAGGCGGTGGTTTCCGCAATCAGTCATGACACCAGTGAGGTCAAGGTGACGATCACCGGTGTTCCCGACCGTCCTGGAGTCGCCGCCAGGGTCTTCCGCGAGGTTGCCAACCGCGGCATCAACGTCGATATGATCGTGCAGAACACCTCCACGGACGGACTGACGGACATTTCCTTCACCGTCCCCAATTACGAAATGAAGGTGGCTCTGGAGGTCATGCAGTCAGTGGCTCCAGAGGTCGGAGCCAGGGACAGCTACGCCGACTCCGGGATCGGACGCGTCTCGCTGATCGGGGCGGGCATGAAAAGCCACCCTGGAGTCACGGCGACGATGTTCGAAACGCTGGCCAAGGAAGGGATCAACATCGAGATGATCTCCACCTCGGCCATACGCATCTCCTGCGTGGTGCGCCAGGAGGATGTCGAGAAGGCGGTCAAGGCTCTTCACGAGGCTTTCGAGCTCTAGGTAGGTTTTTCACTCCGGAATTGCCGCCGTCTAGGCTGGCATCATGAACATCGCTGTCTTCGGAGCCACGGGCCAGGTTGGCGTCGTCATGCGCAGCATTCTGGCCGAGCGCAACTTTCCCTACGATGAGATTCGCTTCTTTGCCTCGCCTCGCTCCGCCGGCAGCAGGCTCCTCTTCGCCGGACGCGAGATCGAGGTGGAAAACTCCTACGAAGCCTCATTCGAGGGAATCGACATCGCACTCTTCTCGAACGGCGCCACCGCCTCGCGCGAGCTCGCCCCCAAGGTGGCGGCCGCGGGCGCGATTGTGGTGGACAACTCTTCCGCATGGCGCATGAACCCGGAGGTCCCGCTCGTGGTTCCGGAGGTCAATGCCGAGGAGCTTGAAGAGATCCCCCTAGGGATCGTTGCCAACCCCAATTGCACCACCATGGTCTGCATGACCCCACTCGCTGCCTTGCGCGACCGTTACGGGCTGCTCAGAGTGGTTGCTTCCACCTACCAGGCCGTCTCCGGCGCAGGCGTCAAGGGCGTGCGCGAGCTTCAGGACCAGCTGAGCCGCGGAGGGGGGCGACTCTCTGAGCTCACCTTCGACGGCACGGCGGTCGACCTCGGCACGCCCGAGGCGTTCGTGGCGCCGATCGCGGCCAATGTGATACCGCTGGCCGGCTCCCTGGTTGGTGATGAGACCAACGAGGAGCACAAGTTCCGCGACGAGAGTAGGAAGATACTTGGCTTGCCCGGACTTCGGGTGGCCGCCACTTGTGTGCGTGTGCCGGTCTTCACGGGCCATTCGGTGAACCTCAACGTGGAGCTCGAATCGCCTTTTGACATCACCGAGCTTCGCCAGGTGATCGCCTCCGCACCAGCCGTGGTAATGGCCGAGGTTCCGACCCCGTTGATGGCGGCAGGCCAGGATCCGAGCTATGTGGGGCGAGTCCGCCGCGACGACTCGGTGGAGAACGGCGTGGCCCTTTTCGTCGCCGGTGACAACTTGCGCAAAGGGGCGGCACTCAACACCATACAGATCGCGGAGGCCCTGGTGGAGCGAGGGGTGGTCACGGCCTAGGTGAGCCTGCCTAAGCGCTCCACCGCTTCGGCGATGACTTCCCTACGCTTGCAGAACGTCCAGCGGACCAGCTTCTCGCCGGCCCTTGGTTCCAGGTAGAAGACCGAAGACGGAACAGCGACGACGCCCGCTTTGCTCGCCAGCTCCATACAGAAGTCCTTAGCGTCCAAATCGGTGACGCCGCTGATGTCGGTGGTCAGGAAGTAGGTTCCGCCGCCGCCCATGACTTCGAACCCGGCCTTGGACAGGCCGTCTGCGAGCATGCGGCGCTGCTCGGAGATGGTCGGCACTACCAGGTCCGTGAAGCGCCTGCCTTCGTTGAGCGCATAGGCCACAGCTACCTGAAACGGGGCGCCGTTCACGTAGGTGAGGAACTGCTTGGCGGTGCGGACCGCCGCCACGAGCGGGGCGGGGCCGGTGGCCCAGCCGATCTTCCAACCGGTGAATGAGTACGTCTTTGCCGCCGAGGAGATGGTCAAGGTGCGGCGTGCCATCTCGTCCAGAGTGGCGATGGGCACGTGGCGGCCCGAGAAGATCATGTGCTCATAAACCTCGTCGGTGATCGCGATCAGGTCGTGCTCCTGGCATAGCTCGGCCAGGAGCACCAGCTCTGATCGACTGAAGACCTTACCCGTGGGGTTATGCGGGGAGTTGAGCATGATGGCGCGGGTACGCGGGGAGACGGCGCGACGAAGCTCCTCCGGGTCGAACTCCCAGTTCGGAGCTTGCAAGCGAACCGGGACCAGGCGAGCGCCGGCCATGGCTGCAGCCGCCAGGTAGGCGTCATAGAAAGGTTCGAAGGCGATCACTTCGTCTCCGATCTCGCAAAGGGAGAGCATTGCCGCCGCAATCGCCTCGGTCGCACCCGCGGTGACCAGCACTTCGCTTGCCGGGTCGAGGTCTATACCCCAATAGTCGAGCTGGTGGCGGGCGATAGCCGCGCGCAGCTGGGGTATACCCGGCCCAGGCGGGTATTGGTTGTGGCCTTCCTCGATGGCACGAATGGCGGCGGCTTTGATCTCCTCGGGTCCATCCGTGTCGGGAAATCCCTGGCCCAGATTGATGGAGCCGGTGTCAGCCGCCAGCTGGGACATCGTAGCGAATATGGTTGCACCCAGCCCTTGCAGCCTGGAGTTCAGAAACGGTGCTCGCATAGCCATTCCGTCATAATAAGTTTCCTGCGCCGGTCTAGCCACGCAGCCGCAGGTGGCAGTTCTTGTACTTCTTGCCACTTCCGCAGGGGCAGGGTTCGTTCCGCCCCACCACCGGCACCCCTCCTCCCTGGCCCTGGGCTAGTTCGTCCATGATGGAGGTGATCTGTCCACCCCGGCGCATGATCGCGACCATTCGCCGCATGTACGGGTCGATGTGCTCGAAGAAGGCCCGGTATCCTTCGCAGAGCAGGTTGTGACCGGGCTCACCGTCAGGGGAGACGGCTATACGGTCCTTGGGGCAGCCTCCGTTGCAGGCGAACAGGTATGAGCATGAGCGGCAATAGCCGGTGAGCGACTCCTTCTTCGAGAGCCCGAAGGAGAGCTGCGTAGCAGACTCGACCATTGCCCCAAGTCCGTCCTGGGGAAGCGTCCCCAGCCGGTGGCTGGGAAGGACGAAGTGATCGCAGGAGTAAACGCTGCCGTCGTGCTCCATCGCCAGCACGCGGCCGCAGGTCTCCGACATAACGCAAAGGTTGGCGGGCCTGCCGCTGAAGACCAGCAGGCTCTCCAGGAAGTTCTGGACGCCGATGCGCCCAACGTCGCTCCGGACCCAGCGGTCGAAGATGTGGTTTAGGAAATCGGCCATGGCCCTCGGCGCCACGCTGTGCGGGGAGATCGAGCCATCGTCCTCCCGCTTGACCACCGGGAGGAATTGGACCCACTTGACGGCCTCGCCCAGGAAGAAGTCATAGACCTCGTCGGGGTGCGCGGCGGTGACCGCGTTTAGGGTGCACAGCACGTCGGGGTCGATGCCGTGCGAGCGCAATACCTGCAAGCCACGCATTACCCGCTGGTGAGAGGGTCGGCCGGCCTTGTCCAGCCTGGATGCATCGTGGGTGAAGGCAGGGCCGTCGATGCTGAGTCCGACGGAGAAACGGTGTCGCGCGAGGAAGCTGCCCCAGCGGTCGTCGAGGAGCGTGCCATTGGTTTGCAGGTTGTTGAGAGCCGTCCATCCGGGAGGGAGTAACTCCTCCTGGAGCGCAACGGCCTTGCGATAAAAGTCGAGACCGGCCATGGTCGGCTCGCCTCCGTGCCAACCGAAGTGCACGATGGGTCCGGGACTCGAGGAGATGAAGGACGAGATGTACGCCCGTAAGGTCTCATCGCTCATCCGGAAGCGAGGCGCCTCGGGGAAGAGGCTCTCCTTCTCCAGGTAGTAGCAGTAGTTGCACTCAAGATTGCACTGAGGCCCGGCCGGTTTGGCCATCACCATGAAGGGCTCCCCGGCGACGGCCAAAGACCCAGCCGGCCACTGGATATCCGGTCCTGCGGGCATGTGCCAACCTTACAGGGCCGCTACCTGCGCCGCCAAGTGCCGAGGTTGCCGCCTACAGCACCCCGGAGCGTGCTTTGCGGGGATACCATTCATTTGATGCACGACGAAAACGAACTGGAGGCTTTCCTCGATGAGCTTCGCGGAGCGCTTGGCGAGCGCTCGGTGAAGATAGGAGATGATGTCTCCGACGACTACAGCCATGACGAGGCGTTGACCGCCGAGTGGCGACGGCCAGTGGCGGTGGCCTTCCCTACCACGACGGAGCAGGTGAGCACCATTGTCCGCCTTGCCAGCCTCCACGGCGTCCCGATAGTTGCGCGCGGCTCGGGGACAGGGCTTTCCGGTGGAGCGGTCCCGGTCCCGGGCTCGCTGGTCGTCACCTTCGAGGAGATGAACGAGATCATCGAGATCGACGAGGCTAACCACGTAGCGGTGGTCCAACCCGGGGTCACGCTCGCCGCTCTGGACCGGGCCCTGGCAGAGGTCGGCTTCGTTTACCCCGTCTTCCCAGGCGAGTTGGGTTCTTCCTTGGGGGGCAACGTAGCCACCAATGCCGGCGGCATGAGGGCGGTCAAGTACGGCGTGACTCGCCACCAGGTGCTCGGCCTGGAGTTCGTGCTGGCCGGCGGAGATATCATGCGCAGTGGCGGCAAATACGTGAAATCCTCCTCGGGCTACGACCTTGTCCAGCTGATCATCGGCTCGGAGGGGACTCTTGCCCTGGTCACCGAAGTGACCCTGCGCATATATCCCAGGCCCGGTTACACGACGACGATGCTGGTACCCTTCGCGAGCCTTGCCTCCATTTCCAATGCGGTGCCTGAGCTTCTGGGCACTGGGGTAACCCCACTTGTGCTCGAGTACATGGACGCCGTGGGGCTTTCGGCTATGAGCGCGCGTGTCGGCTTCGAGCTGGGAGTCGGGGATGCCATCAAGAATGCGGCCAAGGCATACCTCTTCGTGATCCTGGAGGCGAACTCGCCCTCCACGCTCGATTCGGAGACGGAGACCTTTTCCGAGCTGCTGTTGGAACTGGGCGCGCTCGACGTCTTCCTGCTCAACGAGCCCTCGGCCACCAAGCTCCTGGAGGCCCGGGAAGGAGCTTTCTGGGTGAGCAAGGCGCTGGGTGCCAATGACCTGGTCGACGTGGTCGTCCCAAGGGCTGAGATTCCGGCTTACCTCGAGCGCGTGAACGCCATCGCCGCCGATTCCGAGAGCTTCATATCGGCGGCTGGGCACGTTGGGGACGGGAACATCCACTTCTCCATCTTCCAGCCGGACGAGACCAAGCGCTACGAGGTGATCCGGGAGATGCTTGACTTCGGCCTGGCGCTGGGGGGCTCCATCTCGGCTGAGCACGGTATCGGATCTGAAAAGCGCAAGTATCTGCTCGAGCTGGAGGATTCGGACAAGCTGGAGCTGATGCGCAGGATCAAGGCGGCGTTCGATCCCCAGGGGATCCTCAATCCAGGGAAGGTGATCTGATGAACGGCGCAGAGGCGTTGATGAAGACATTGGTCGGCAGGGGGGTGGAGGTGTGCTTCTCCAACCCCGGAACTTCGGAGATGCACTTCGTGGCCGCCCTGGACAGGGTGCCTGAGATGCGGGGCGTGCTGGCACTCTTCGAAGGTGTCGCGACCGGCGCAGCCGATGGGTACGCCCGGATTGCCCGAAAGCCGGCCGCGACCCTGCTGCACCTAGGCCCGGGATTGGGGAACGGGCTCGCCAATCTGCACAACGCCCGGCGGGCGTACAGTCCGATCGTGAACGTGGTTGGTGAGCACGCCACCTATCACCGGCGCTTCGATCCACCCTTGGCCAGCGACATCGCGGCGACGGCCAAAGCGGTGTCAAAGAGTGTGATGACCGTTGAGCGTCCCGAGGAACTGATTCCGATGGTCGCGGCGACCCATGCGGCCGCTGTTGCTTCCCCGGCCGGGGTTGCAACCCTGATCGTACCCGGGGATATCACCTGGAACGATGTCCCCGACGTTTCGGTGGCGAGCGCGCCGGCCCAATCCCGACCCGTGGATGCCGAGCGCGTCGCAGCTGCCGCCAAAGCGCTGCGTGCCGGCGGAGCGACACTTTTCATCGGCGGTTCCGCCACCACCCGGCGGGGCCTCGAGGCGGCCTCTCGCATCGCCAATGCCACCTCGGCGCGCCTGTTGTGTGAGACCTTTCCCGCAGTGCTCGAGCGAGGTGCCGGCATCCCGCCTGTCGATCGGTTGGCTTACCTTGGCGACTTTGCCCTCATGCAGCTTGCCGGGAGTAAAAGCCTGGTTTTGGCAGGTGCGGTCGACCCCGTCGCCTTCTTCGCGTATCCCGGCAAACCGAGCCGGTATGCACCCGAGGACTGCCAGGTGGTAACGCTCGCCACGCCGGCCGAGCCGGCCGAGCTGTTCTTGGAGGCGCTTGCGGAGGATCTCGGCGCTTCGGTAGCGCCCACCCTGGCACCCTCCGTGCTGCCCTCCCTGTCAAGCGGTCCCCTCTCCGGCTCTGGGGTTGCCGCGGCAATAGGCGCGCTTTTGCCCGAGGGGTGCATTGTGGTCGACGAAAGCGTAACCACAGGCATCGCAGCCCCGGGGCTTACCCAGGGCAGCCCTCCGCATCGTTGGCTGACCCTTACCGGCGGGGCGATCGGGTACGGGCTTCCCGTCGCCACCGGAGCCGCTATCGCCGAGCCCGGCACCAAAGTGGTCGACATTCAGGCCGACGGCTCTGCGCTCTACACAATTCAGGCGCTCTGGACCCAGGCGCGCGAAGGGCTGGACGTGGTGACCGTCCTGCTCAATAATCAGAGCTACGCGATCCTGCAGATGGAACTGAACAATGTCGGCGCGGAGGCGGCCGGACCGAGATCGCGGGCGATGCTGGATCTGATCCCGCCCGACATGGACTTCACCTCCATTGCCAAAGGCTTTGGGGTGGACGCCGTGCGGGTTTACACCGGGGAGGAGCTTGGTGAGCAGTTGAAGAGGGCACTTGCCGAACCAGGCCCCCGCCTCATCGAGGCCATGCTTCCCAAGGGCATCTCGTGAAGAATCCGGGTCTTGCACGCCGGGGACCCGGCCCAAGCGCCTTCCGACAGGTGCGGCACAGCCGGCACAGCTGGCGCGGCCACGCGCATCGCCGCCAGAGCGAGGGCTAAAGCTTAACGGATGGACCGCGAGCAGCAGCGGAGCTGGGGCGCCAATCGCCTCCCCCCGATGAAATTCGTCCTTGCCTTTGGCGTGGTCAGCGGCCTGGGCGACATGGTCTACGAAGGAGCCCGTAGCGTAGTCGGGCCCTTCATGGCCGGCTTCGGCGCTTCTGCGGCACTCATCGGTCTGGTCACCGGCCTCGGTGAGGCAATGGCGCTTGTTTTCCGGTTATTTAGCGGAAGGCTCTCCGATCGAACCGGGCGTCAGTGGGCCATCTCCATCTCGGGCTACGCGGTAACGATGGTGGCAGTGCCCCTGCTCGCCCTGGCCGGCAATGTCTGGGCGGTCAGCGCGCTGGTGATTGCCGAGCGCTTCGGAAAGGGACTCAGAACTCCGGCCCGCGACACCATGCTCGCCCAGGCGGGCACCGATCTGGGGCGAGGCTGGACCTTTGCGGTACATGAGGCCCTCGATCAGGCCGGAGCCTTCATCGGACCCCTGGCTATTGCCGCGTTCCTGGAAGTGAGCAAGGGGTATCGCGATGGTTTCGCAGCACTTGCGATTCCCGGCGCCGCGGCGCTGGCCGTACTGGCCTGGTTGCGAAGCAGGGTGCCTACCCCTCGCGACTACGCCACCCGCGAGAACTCGAAGCCGGTCAACGCACTGGAGCTCCACGGCTTCTCACGGCGCTTCTGGCAGTACAGCGCCTTCAGCGCTGCAACCATGGCCGGTTTCGCGACCTTTGCGGTGCTCGCCTACCACCTCGACAAGGCGAAGGTGGTATCTGTTCCGGTGATCCCGATCATGTATGCCGGCGCTATGGCAATGGCGGCTATCGCCTCGCTCGTGTCAGGCCGTATGTACGATCGCATCGGGCTCAAGGGCCTGGGGGTGCTGCCCTTCATCGGGGCGGCTGTGCCCTTCTTCGCCTTCGCCGGATCTGCCGCTTTCGTCTGGGTTGGGGCTCTCCTGTGGGGCCTGGCTATGGGTGTGCACGAGTCGACCATGCGTGCGGCGGTGGGGGACCTGGTCACCCCTGCGCGCCGGGGTGCCGGGTACGGCACCTTCACCGCGGTGTACGGCTTGGCCTGGCTTGCCGGAGCGACGCTGATCGGCCTCTTCTACGACATCGCCGTCCACTGGGCGATCGTATTCACAGTCGCAATGCAGGCTCTCGCACTTCTGCTCTTTCTGCCGCTTCTCTCACGACGGCAATCGCGGCCACCGATGGCCAAAGGATAGCGCTTCGGGCCATGGCCGCATTGACCGACGACGTGTTCCAGCCAAGAATCCCATACCAGGCCTCGGTCCCGCTCTCCGGTCCGCGGATTCTGATCAGGGCGGCCTTGCCTGCCCTTGCGCCAATCTATTCCCGTGCAGAGCAGAGCGCTTGCAATGCGCCGGCGGAATGCTTAGGCGTCGTTTCCTGAACGCGGAGGGACTTTCTCTCCTTGGGGCGGCACAGCTCCGATTTGAAATTTATTCTGGATGTCAGGCGCGAAGTTCCCAATGTCTACCAAGGGGGAGGAAAGCTCGTGATTGTGGCAGTTATGCCACCGCCAGCGCCGGGGCGATGAGTTCGTTGGTATCGGGTTTGGACGAGGAAACACGTTCGAGGGCAAACGCTCTTGCGGACCCAACTCGTTTTGGAATTTTCAGGTATGTGGCCACCGCCGGGCATGCTGCGACCGTCGCCGAATTGACCGAATACACCGGCTTGAATCACAACGCAGTGCGCCAGCACCTGGCGGTTTTGGTGAAGGCAGGATTGTTGGACGAGGGCGTGCACTCGGCGGGAACGCGAGGACGCCCCAGGCTCATTTATCGCCTGAGCCCGGCTGCCGCGTCGGATTCGCTTCTCTCCTACGAGCGACTGGCAAAGGTGCTGGTTCGCGCACTTTCATCCTCCATGACCCCCCGGGAGGCAGGCAAGGAAGAGGGGGCGCGCGATGCACGCGCGGTCGACGAGGACTCAGGCCCCGATCTTTCCCCCTCGGAGGTGCTCAACCGGGTGATGAGCCGTTGGGGTTTCGCCACGCGGTTCGATGCGGGCGATGTGGGCGCCGATACCGTGACTCTGACCAGTTGTCCTCTTGCCCAGGCCGTGGACCTCGACCCCCGCGTGGTCTGCTCGGTGCACCTCGGAATCGTGGAGGGGGTGCTCGAGGCGACCGGTGGTTCCAGGCTTGTTGCCTTCGACATGCGCGAGCCACTAATGGCCGGCTGTGAGATCGCGCTCTCCAATTGAGCCGGCCGGAGAGCCGCGGCTCGCGATGCCTTCCCGGGTGCTCGAGGCTTTGGAAGGCTGTGCTTCCAGGTTTTTGTTGAGTTGTCCGCCCGGCATTCGGCAAGGATCTCCTAGCCCAGGATTTGCTATCCGCATGAGATGCGCCCGAACTGTCAGCCGCCGTGGAGGGATATGGCACAGCAGATGACCCTCGCTGTAGTTCACTACCGGCGGATTCAACGGCCATGCCCGGTGCGGGAGCCGCCCGGGCATGGCCAGGTTGACCGAGGACGACACGTGGAGCCACAGGCCATAGTGGCGCCATCGTGGATGGACGGGGAACAATCCTCGATGCGGCGGTCCGCCCACGCCGGCTCCATGGGCCTACCTGGTCAGATAGCGCCGGCTGGCAGGACTCCGGGCCCTAGGAAGATCGGTATATCGGGCACCGGCCCTGCGGCCCAAGGCTCATCCTGTACCTCCACGGACGCGGGATCAAAGCGTCGATTCGGAACCTGGGAACCGTCGGCTACGTTGCCGGCGCTGTGAGTCCGGCCGGCTCGGCGCCCAAGCGGCCGCGGAGGCGCCGAGCTCCGGGTCGACTCGCCGGTGTTCAGGCGCAGCGACAGTGCGAATTACCGGGCCCACGGCCGGCTTTGCCGAGCTTGGAAATGCGAGGAGTTGATGTTTTGGAACTCGTGCGATCAATGTGAATTCCAATTTCCCCGTGGTGCCACCGGATCGTTAGAAGGCACAACCCGCGGCCGAAAGGCTTTAACTCTGAGCACGGAAATCAGCTGAATTGATCCCCCGATAGCCGTTGGATATAGATTCAGCTGTTTAGACGATTCCGCGTGAGGATCTAACGTCGTGGCCGAAATATCTCCCCTGAGACAGCCTCGGACAGCACGGCTTTCTGTATTTTGCCGACGGGAGTCAAGGGGAGTGCCTTTGCGAATACGTATTCCCGCGGGACCTTGTAATCGGCGAGCCTCTCCATGCAGTAGGCATTTAGCTCGTCCGGGCTTGGTGCGATATCGCCTTGGGGCACGATGTAGTAGCGCCCTACCTCTCCTAATACCGGGTCCGGCACTCCGATGCCCGCCGCCATCGCCACCCGCGGGTGCGAGGTCAGGACGTTTTCCACCTCGACGGGGTAGACGTTGTAGCCGCCCTGGATGAACATCTCCTTGCGCCGGCCACGCAAGGTGACATGCCCGTCGGGGGAAAGCGAGACTATGTCTCCAGTCGAGAGCCAGCCTTGAGCGTTGATGGCCTCAGCCGTAGCGGCAGGATCCTCCCAGTACCCCTGGACGACACAGTCACCCTTTACCATTAGTTCTCCGTCACTTCCCGCCTCGACCGGGTGGCCGCTGGGGCCCACGGCTCGCAGTTCGAAGTTTCCAATCGCCTTGCCGAGAGTGGAGGCGACCTCCTCATCGCTGTCATCAAGGGGAGAGATGATGCAGGCACCGGAGGTTTCCGAGAGCCCGTAGAGGTTGCAGATCCGCGCGCTGGGGAAAGCATTGCGCATTTTGGCGAGCAACGATGGCTCGACGTTGGCGCCACCTGCCACGAGCAGCCGGATGGCTGAGGTGTCCAGGTCCGGGAAGCTTGGGTCGGCCAGCATGAGCACGAACATGGTCGGCACGCCGGAGAAGAGCGTCAACCCGCCGTGGGCGATCAGTTCAATGGCGCCACGCGGCGTGAAGTTCTCCAGGAGGGCGACCGAGGAGCGCGCAACCAGGGAGGCGACCAATGTGCAAGTGACTCCGCCTACGTGGTTGAAGGGCATGTGGCCGCACATGCGGTCGTCGGGAAGCATGCCGAAGTGCTCCGCCTGCGCGCGGCCCGAAGCGATTATGGACCGATGCGTGATGGTCGCACCTTTGGGCCGCCCGGTGGTCCCGGAGGTGAACAGGATGATGGCGGGGGCCTCGGCGGTGACAGCCGCCATCGCGTCGGCGGAGTCGGCATTGCCGCCGGCCCGCAGCTCGGCAAAGGACGCTTCGCCCGGCACCTCGTCGAGGAAGAAGACATCCCGCAGGCTGTGAAGCTCCTGCCTTAGGTCCCGATAGAGGCCCGCCAGGTCGAATCCCTGATGTGATGAGGGGGTTATGACGGCGCTTGCTCCCGAGTGCTCAAGCATGTAGGTGAGCTCCTCGCGCCGGTATCGGACATTGAGGGTGACAAGCACCATCCCAACCTGGGTGACGCCCAATAGGGCTTCCACCCAGGCAGACTGGTTGGTGCCCGCTATGGCCACTCGTTCTCCGGGGATGTAGCCACGGCCGAGAAGTGCGGAGCTGACTGCGTCGGCCCGGCGCTTCATCTCGGAGAACGAGATTGCGTGGCCCTCCTCGACCAGGAAGGTCCGTGAGCCGACTTCCTCCGCCGCGCCGGCCAAGAGAGATCCCAGAGTCTCGTCACGAGTATTGGTGAGCATGGCAAATGCTACATCTCCGAAGCGCACCGATGGATGTTGCAAGGGCCATCACCCAATTGCGCCCGATGCGACGGTAGGCTGAAAACGTGTCGGTTCCCGCTCACCAACTGGTCGGCGCCAGCGCGCAATCGGCGCCAAAGGGCTCCTCTTCCACCAACGTCTATGGCGTGCTGCGTCAGCGCTTGGTGCAGGGTGGCTATCCTGCGGGCGCGCCCCTGCGCGAAGTGGAGCTAGCCGGCGAGCTGGGTGTCTCCAGAACGCCGGTAAGGGAGGCTCTGCGCCGGCTGTCGGCTGAGGGCCTGGTCCACATCGAGCCAAACAAGGGTGCGCGCGTCGCGCCATGGATCGATGCCGACCTTCGCAGCACGTTCCGCCTGCGCCAGCGCTTGGAGGGGCACGCGGCGGCCCGCTCGGCGGAGCTCATCTCTGACGAGGGCATAGCCCGGCTGGAAGAACTCTGCGAGCGGATGGAGTCGACGGCAAACGGAAGCTCGCCGACGCGTTTCGAAGACATCGCCTTGCTGAATCACGATTTTCACCGCGTGATCATTGAAGCAGCCAACGACGGGCGGCTGGTCGAGGTAATGGCTGCCGTGGTCCAGGTTGCACTGGTGCGCCACATGTTCGAGCGCTACAACACCGAGCAGCTGCATCGCTCTTTCGCGCACCACCGCGAGCTAGTGGCGTCATTCCGGCATCGCGATCCGGAGTGGGCGGAAGCGGTTATGAGCGCGCACATCTTCCATGCCCGGGCGGTGCTGTTCCCCAAGGGTGGCGAGGCGCTCGAAACCTGAGTCGCACTCGCTTCAGTGGCCGGTGAAGGCGGGGGCTCGGTCCTGGCCGTCTTTCCGGAAACGAGGATTTTCCGTGACCCTTGTCACGCGGTGGGGGCCTGGTCCGAAAGGGTGGTACCAGGACAGGACGGGTGCGAAAAACCCTCCTGGTCCAGGCAATCTGTATGTTCAGTGCACTCGCAATGCGGTTTGGAGAGCAATTCGAATCATGGGACCTTCGCCTCTAGCGCTAAATGGTGGATAGTCACATCATCATTCCCGTATCGAGGAAAGGGGGTACGTGATGCGTGAGGCGAATGTTGCCCTGCTCAAGCGCGGTTATCAGGCGTTTGGCGAGGCCGATCTCGAAACGGTCAGGAAAATGGGGACTAAGGACGAAGTCTGGCACACCCTCGGGTTTGGTCCGTTCAGACCGGAATACACCGGCCCTGACGACGTAACGGCGTACCTGACCGAATTGATGATCTCGAGTGACGGTACTTTCAAGAGCGAGCCCGAGACGTTTGCCGCCGACGATGAGGATCACGTCGTCGTGCTTGAGCACATCACGGCGACACGCAAGGGTCGCAAGCTCGACACGCACGTGGTGCACGACTTCAGAGTCGAGGACGGGAAGATCGCCGAGGTTACCGAATACGCTTCGGAGCCGACCAAGATTCGTGACTTCTGGTCCTAACCGAACCGGCTTGGCCGACCAGGTAATTGGAATGCCGTTCGGATCTCCGATGGGCGATCTGCCAATCGTGGGTCGTCCCGCGGGTTCCGCGGCATCTTCATGCGGGTTGTTATGCCGTCCGGGCATTCGCCGCGTGCTGGGCTGGGGTGTGGTAATAGCGACGCGGTGAGTCGCGCGACCCCATCCGGTACTTGCGCGATGGCCATTGGTACGGAATCCACCGAGAGCTAACAAAGAAATGCACGGGACGGATCGGCTGATCCGTCCCGTGCAATCAATTGGCACCAAGGCCGGAACGCCCAAACTTGGTCCAGATGGTCGGGAAGGCGGGATTTGAACCCGCGGCCTCAGCGTCCCGAACGCTGCGCGCTGCCAAACTGCGCTACTTCCCGTGACTGCATCATTCTATTTCCCTTGCGCCACCGCGTGTCGCTCGGGCTTGAGGAGTTATGGTACCGGGATGCTCACGGGCTTGAAGCTTGGATCCTCATAGGTGCCGCCTGACAGTACCGCCCTGGCCGCGTCAGCGATCCGGAATGAGTCGAGGGGCTTGACCAGGAACCCTTCCACCTGCGAGCGTCGCGCGAGGAAGACGTCGGCTCGCCGGTCGAGCAGAAGAATCACCGGGATGTGCGGGAGGCGCCCGCCAGACTCCTCGAGGTGCAGGTCCATGGCGATCGCCATCCCACCCATATGTCCGACTTGCATGTCGGCCACCACCAGGTCGGGAGCCGACTGCTTGCAGGCATCCGAGAGCGCATTGTAGTTCGGGAAGCGGCTAACGCTCTGGCTTACGAATTCGAGAGCCGAGCCGACCTCTTCCAAAACTTGCCTGGCGTCGCTCACCACGTAGATCTTTGACATCGTGGCAATCTTAGTGGCGCCCGCGTGCCGCACACAAAGCGGACTGTGCAGCTAGAGAAGGGACCGCGCCATCTGTGCCAGGTCCTCGATTGATGCGATATCCCTTTCGAGCAGGGGAACTCGCGCCAATCGAGGCGGTTCCAATGCCGCAAGCAATCGCGAAAGCTCGGCGTCCTCGGCACTTCGCAGCAGCTCCATGCGAGCCAGGTTGTTCTCCAGCGCGTCCCGGTCCCCGGCCTCCAAGGCCTGCTCCAACGACGTGCTTCTGCGTCCGGTTGCGAAGGCCGGGGTATGCCGGTTGGAGATTATCCCGGCGATGCCAAAGCCGAACCCGGAGAGCTTCTCCCCGAACGAGAGAGCCTCCGACACGGTGTCGCCCCGAGGCGCCGAGACCATCACGAAGGCGGTGGCGTCCTCGTGGAGGAGTGCCTGCACACTTTGGGCGCGCTCGCGGAATCCGTCTTCCATGCCCTCGAAGTCCTGGAAGAAGGCGACAGCCTCGTCAACCACCTCGGCTCCGACCACCCGGGATATGGTTTTCAGTACTGCTCGCGCCGCGAACGAGACCGGCCGGAGAAGGGCGGGCCCCGGCCTCATTATCAACCTGAAGACTCGATTGTCGAGAAAGCTGATCAGCCGGCGAGGCGCGTCGAGGAAGTCGAGGGCGTTGGCGCTGGGCGGGGTATCGACCACCAGCAGTTCGAAGCGCGGGTCGTTATGGAGCTCGAAGAGCTTCTCCATCGCCATGTACTCCTGCACGCCAGAGAGATTGCGTGTCAGGTTTTGGTAAACGCGGTTGGAGAGGATCCTGCCCGCCTGCTCCTCGCTCTTGGCATAGCGGACAACCAGCTCATCGAAGGTGGCGTCAGCATCCAGCATCACGGCCCACAGCTTTCCCGCGCCAACCGCATCGATCTCGACCGGGTCGTTGCCAATGTGCTCAATGCCTAGAGCGTCTGCGAGCCGTTTCGCCGGGTCAATGGTCACGACGCAGGTTCGGACTCCTGAGAGCGCCGCACCCACGGCAATGGCCGCCGCCGAAGACGTCTTGCCAACGCCACCGGGGCCGGCCAGAACGACCACCTTGCAACTGCCGATCAGGTCTCCTATTCCTTCCAAGGGCTTAGCCGGCACGGGCGAAGGAACTTCAATTGTCATCCGACGCCTCCGAGAGCAAGTGCTCGGCCAGTCCGGCGAGCTCGTTGATCCCCAGGCCCGTCGCAAAAATGAAGGGCACCCGGGCCATTCGGCACCCAGGAAGCCGCCTGCGTAATTCAGCGAGGTTCTCCTCCTGGAGGCGGGCCTTGGAGGCTACGAAGCGGTACGCATCTGCACGGTCGTCCTGCTCCTCCAGCTTCTCGAGGGCCTTGTGAGCCTCGGGGCTGAGCGGGGTCAATCCCTGAAGGGCGTTAGTAATCACCGGCCCGAGTGCGATGGCACCCTGTGACTCGACCTCGGAGTAGGTCTGAGAGGTCTCCGAAACGGGGGTCTCCTCCGCCAGTGTCACCAGCACCAGCTTGGACCTTGAGGGATCCGCCAGCAGCGCCTGGACGTCATCCGACTGGGAGCGCAGGAGGCCGACGTTGGCTATATCGGCGAGGCCCTTTGGGCTGGACAAAAAGGTCAGCAGGTGGCCGGAGGCGGGCGCGTCGAGGATGACGGTGTCGAACTCTCCGGAGCGCTCCATCTGCTTGAGCTTCGCCAGCACCAGAAGCTCACGGATTCCCGGGATAGCAGTCGATACCACGGATACAACCCCGGTGGAGATCAGCCGCCTTCCCAGGCTGGCCATGCCGTGGTCCTCCAGATACTCGACGAGGATCTCTTCCGGGCGTAGCTCGAAGATGCGGAGTTTGGGTGAGATCGCCGCCATCACCGGTGCATCCTCACGCAGAGCCTGCATCAATTCGGCGGCCGGCCGCGAATGCGCCAGGCCAACCAGTGCGGTCCGCCTGCCCAGGCCGGCGGCCGCGATGGCGGCTGCGGCGCTGATGGTGGACTTGCCCACACCGCCCTTGCCGGCAATGATGAGCACAGTCGCCGACTCTATGGCTTCTATTAGTGGCGGCTTGCCTGCCATGTCCTTATCCGGAGGAATGCCCGGCTACTTGAGGCTTGCCTCGATCGACTTCACCGCGGGTATTGAGCAGACGGAGCCGGGCTGGTTGCCGTCGGTCTTACAGATGGTGGCGATGATCAGGTTGGCGGAGGGAAGGATGGCCCCGTTGGTAACGGTCCCTTGAATGGTCAGGCTCCCTGCGATGCTGTTGCGCGAAAGGCCGGCGAGCAACCCGGGAGAGTACGAGGGTCCGGAGATGATGTACTTGTTCGCGAAATCGATAAAGGGGATTCCCGCCGCCAGCGATGTGTACGGTGGCTTGTCGTACTGGTTGAAATACTTCTGCTGGAGCGGAGTCGGGTTCATAAGTGTTGGGTAGCTGCCGTTGACCTGCTTGTTGGTGGTCATCTCGACGCCTTGGAAGTCGATGTAGGGGCTCGAGTAGCTGGAGCCGTAGAAGCTGAACGTCTGGGTGTTGGGGTAGACGTCACTGGAGGAGGAAGAGGTGACGTGGAGGTTCTTGAAGGTCCCGAACTTGGAGAGCGCAATTATGAGTGGCCAGCGCTCGGCAGCGCAATAGGGGCAGTAGTCGGCTCCCATGTAAAGGACCACAGGCTTACCCGCGCTCTCGAAGGTGGGCCCGCCCGTGATCTTGTAGGGCATCGTAATGCTTCCGGCGGGCACCGTCGCTGAGGCGAGCGCACTGTTGGGCACGCCGGTCACGGCAGCGACCAGGGAGGGGGACGCGAGCTGATTCGTGCCGCTCGAGCTCGAGCCGGAGCTTGAGCTGTTGAGTTTCACCAGCACAAGTGTGGCCACGACGGCCACGACGACCACCAGGGATATAGCGGCGACAATGAGGCCGGTCTGGGAGCCCTTGCCCTTGCTTGCAGGACCCTTGCCCCGCGAGGACGAGTTCCTTTTCACCTGCTGAGCCATGCGTAGATCTCCTTGGGCGCTGTCCACCGTGGCGCGCTGCCATCGCCTGCACTGGCGCAGACGCACTTGTATTAGAAGATAGCCCGCTTCGCCGGTGTCGCTAAGCTGCCCAGCCCCGGACCTAGTCGCCGGCATTCCCAGCCTGCGAGCCACGCGGTCTCGCCGGTAACATAAGATCTAGCCCGCAGTTAAGGCTTGACTGGATTTGGCCCAGTCGGGCGGGGTGGTCCTCGCGGGGGGATGGATGGCCTTGGAGTTGCCGGCGCTCAATCTTCGCGCCGCATCGATATGGGTGGAGGGGACCCGGATCGGATACGCCGAGGCCGGCGAGGGGCGGGAGATCCTCCTTGTTCCCGGCTGGTCGCTACCTCCGCGTACTTACGCACATTCAGTTGCCAGCCTCGCTTCCAGAGGCTTTCGGGTGGTGATTCCGGAGATCTATGGGTCCCGCGCGCGCTTCGACCTTTCCGGGGGCATCTGCACTGCGGCGGGCCTGCTCGCCTCCTTCGCTTCCGCGGTGTTCCGGGGGCGGAGCTTCGATCTGGTTGGCCACTCGCTCGGCGGTGGATTCTCGGTCTGCCTGGCTGCGCACCATCCGGAGGAGATCCGGCGCCTGGTGCTTGTCTCCTCGATTGGGGATCCGACCTGGACCGACCGTGCTGGGCGACCCTCTCGCCTCTCCCAGCGCCCTTTACAGGACTGGGCCGGAGCTTTTGTTGCCGACATGGCCAAGACCAGGGAGCGCGGGCGCAACGTGCCTCGCGTAATCGCGGGATCTATTGGAGAGCTTGGGCGCAACCCCGGGCGTGTCCTACAGTGCGCCATGCTCGCAAGGAGGGCCGATCTCCGGCCCGAACTAGGCAAGATCGCATCGGCCGGTATTCGTTCCTTGGCCATCTGGACCCGGGATGACGTGGTCATCCCGCGGGAGAGCTTCGTGAGCCTCGCCGGCCAGCTAGGCGCCTCCACCTTGGAGTTGCCCGGATCGCACGGCTGGATCTTCACCTCCGCCGAGGAGTTCGCCGCGGTGGTGGGAGACTTCCTACTCGATTGAGCCGGTTCTTGGCCCGCCTGCTTGTTGTTTTGGCATCGGGTAGCTTGGTTTCATGGAACCACGCCAGGCTTCGACCGTCATGCTGCTACGTAACCGCAAGGGCCCGGGTGTCGAGGTCTTCATGCTGCGCCGCAATCTCACCCTTGACTTCGTGGGAGGCGCCTACGTCTTTCCAGGAGGGGCGGTGGACCCCCGCGACGATGCCATTGCTTTGGATGATTCACTCTTCGGTGGCAGTGACAAGTCCTGCTCCGCAATACTCGAACTGCCCGCCAAGGGCGGCAGCTTCTGGGTGGCGGCTATCCGCGAGTGCTTCGAGGAGGCCGGGATCCTGCTTGCCTCGCGCAACGGTAAGCCGCTTTCATTAGATGATCCGGCGGAGCGAGTGCTTTTCGACGGCTATAGGCGCGCTCTCAACGCCAAGGAGTCCAGCTTCGAGGCGATCCTTCGCGCCGAGGGGCTCCGCCTGGAGACGGAAGGGGTGGTCTACTTCAGCCATTGGATCACTCCGGAGGGCGCGCCGCGGCGTTACGACACGCGCTTCTTTGTCGCGGCCGCCCCGGACCATCAGGTGGGCCTGCACGACAACGGTGAAACGGTGGCGAATGTCTGGATCACCCCCGCTGAGGCCCTCGAGCGCCACCGCGCAGGAGAGTTCGACCTCATTCTGCCGACGATTAAGCATCTCGAGGCCCTCTCCCGCTATGCGGACGTTGCCTCCGCCCTGGCCGATGCAAGGACGTTCAAGAACCTTCCGGCCATCACACCTCGCTTGGTGACGGACGAGGAGCAGATGCGCGTACTACTGCCGGGTGAGGACGGCTACGACGAGGCCTCAACCGAGGGTCTTCGGGCCGGGTCGCCACTACCCGGCCGGCCAGGGGGCCCTGCTATCGGCTGAGGCCGGGCCGACCGGAGAGCATCCGCTTTTCCAGGGCGGCGAGGCGCGAGGTGCACCCGGACATGTCCGCGATTGGAGCCACGCGCTGGGACAATTGCTGCGCTAGTTCGCTTATCGAAGCCAAGTCCTCACCGGGATTTTCGCTTTCGAATCTCTGTGGGAGTGTGGCGCTGGTGCGGCCCTCTTGGCTTCCCAGCGGTATGCGTGCGAGCAGCGGAAGCGAGAGGCGGGTGCACAGCTCTTCCGTGGAGCCCCGCCCAAAGATGTAGTGGCGCTCGCCATGCCCACAGACGAAGTAAGCCATATTCTCCACAACGCCGAGCACCGGCAGGCTCCCCTTGCGCGCCATGTCGACCATGCGCATGGCAACCTCACCGGCATTGTCGTGCGGCGTGGTGACCACCAGGACTCCGGCGTGAGGGAGTAGGCGGGCCAGTCCCATCTGAATGTCCCCGGTGCCGGGCGGCATGTCGATGAGTAGATAGTCCACATCGGACCAGTCCGTATCTTCCACGAAATGTTGGAAAGCCCGGTTCAGGACCAGGCCTCTCCACATGATCGCCGACGACTTGTCCTCGGTCAGAAAACCCATCGAGACGACGCGCAGTTCACCCTCCCCCGCCTTCATCCGAACCGGATCGATCCGCCACTTGTCGGTGGTCCCGCTGGCCGCAGCGCGCGCCTCCACTCCGAGAAGCTTCGGAAGTGAGAATCCCCAAATGTCCGCATCGAGCAGTCCGACTGTGTAGCCGGCCCTGGCCAGCGCGACGCCCAGGGCGGCAGTTAGCGTGGACTTGCCCACTCCTCCCTTTCCCGACGCCACAGCTATCACCTGGCTCCCGGCCGGTATCGACGTGGTGGGCGCCGCTTCAGCGGCTTTGGCGCGGGCCATGGACATAGCCCGCGCGCGCTGGGCCGCATCCATCTGCACGACCTCGAATTCAACTTCCAGCCCGGGGTGCGCCGAGGTGACCTTGGAGCGTATCTCGTCCTGTATGCGCGTGCGTAGCGGGCAGGCGATGGTGGTGAGGGCCAGCTGGACGATGGCGCGCCCCTGGTAGACCTTGACATCACGGAGCATGCCAAGTTCTATGATCCCAACGCCCAACTCTGGATCGACGACGTTGGAAAGCGCGGCTCTTATCGCCTCTTCCGGCTCAGTTACTGGACGTCTTGGTTGCAAGTGCCCTGCTTAGAATCGGGGCCGGGGATGTCATCCGGCGGCCTCGTGTATCCTCCAGCCTACCGGGGCTGTGTGGCGAGGACAGAATTTCTCCTACCGGTATAGAATTATTTGCCAGAGGCGGACAATGCGTTAGCGCGACGGTCCGCTCTTCGGATATCGTCTTTATTCGAAGATCCATGTTGTTTTAGGCCAAGGTGGGTAAAAGTTGTCAGTTGGTACCGCTATCAAGATTGGGAAGAAGCCGACCTCGATCATCGTCACGCCGTCGGCGGCCTCCAAGGTTGTCGAGCTGCTGGCCGAGGAGGGGGGGACAGAGTCCCTCTTTCTTCGCGTAGCCGTGAAGCCTGGTGGATGCTCCGGTTTCTCCTATGACATGTTCTTCGACTCCGAGATCGCCGACGACGACATCGTCAGCGAAGTTGAGAGTGAGAAGGGCCTTTTCAAGGTGGTAGTGGACGCCAGCTCGCTGGCCCACATCAAGGGCTCTACGCTGGACTACCGCGATGGCCTGCAGGGCGCCGGATTCCATATCTCCAATCCCAACGCCACCCGCACCTGCGGGTGCGGCTCTTCCTTCTCCTAGGAGAGGTACAGGGTATACCAGGTAAGTCAGCTGGAAGGGCGGCCCGTCGTGGGTCGCCTTTCCCGTTTTAACCTGTAGCAGAGGAGCTTGGCCGGGGGAATGAAGCCCTCCAGCCACCTTCCGCAACGAACTCCAGTGCGCAAATCAGGGTCTTTGCCCGGCGTGGTCAGTGGCGTGGGTTGCGGCCAAAGCGATATCCGACGCTTCGCACGGTTTCGATAAGAGATTCGTGCTGGTCGCCGAGCTTTGCCCTCAGGCGCCGGATGTGGACGTCCACCGTGCGAGCGCCACCGTAGTACTCGTAGCCCCAGACCCGGGAGAGCAGGGTCTCCCGATTGAAGACACGTCCGGGATGTGAGGCGAGAAAAGTCAGCAGCTGGTATTCCATATAGGTCAGATCCAAGGAGCGGCCGCCGATGCTGGCCTGGTAGGTCTCCAGGTTGATGGACAGCGGGCCATAGGCGATGACCTCTTTGGACAACCCGCGACCGGTTCGGTAGAAGAGCCGTTGAAGCCGTACCTCTAGTTCGCGTGCGTCGAGCGGCAACGTAACGAAGTCGTCGAAGAGGTCTTCCCTGAGTTCAAGCTTGGCCAGGTTTTGCCGGTCCACCACCAGGAGAGTTGGAGAGACGTTCAACTCCTTGGAGCGCAGTTGCCTGCAGGCGATAAAGGCGTCCTCGAGGTTCGAGTCCGCGCACACGATCGCGCCGGACCACCCCTCCTCGGTTTCGTCCTTGGAGACCTGTGCCACGTTCTTTACCGCTACAAAGGGATACCCTCCGTCCTGAAGGGCTTTGACCACGTGGAACGGCGGCTCTTCAGGATAGAGGATCAGTGGCTCCATTTATAGGTGCCCCAGATATCGGTCGAGCTCGTACTGCGAGACCTGAACCTTGTAGCCGTTCCACTCGTCACGCTTGTTGCGCACGAACCACTCGAAGACGTGCGCTCCGAGAATGTCGCGCATCAGCTCCGATTTCTCCATCTCGCGCACCGCCTCTTCGAGGTTGCCTGGCAGCGAGCTTATGCCACGGCGGGCAACCTCCTCAGGGGTCAGCGCGAAGAGGTTCTCCGAAACCTCTGCCGGCAGTTCGTAGCCGTTTTCGATTCCGTCGAGGCCCGCGCCGAGAACCACCGCGAAGGCGAGATACGGATTGGCCGCCGGATCGATCGCGCGGTACTCGATGCGGGTCGACTGGGGCTTGGTGTGGCGTGGATTGGGAACCCGGACCAGGGCGGAGCGGTTGTTCTGCGCCCAGGACACGTAGACCGGCGCTTCATAGCCGGGGACGAGCCGCTTGTAGGAGTTGACCCACTGGTTGGTGACTGCCGAGATCGCTGCGGCGTTTCTGAGAATGCCGGCAATGAAGTGGCGTGCCACCTCGGAGAGGCCCCACTCCGCCTTCTCGTCGTAGAAGGCGTTCTGGTTGCCGCGGAAGAGCGAGAAGTGCGTATGCATCCCCGATCCCTGCACCCCCGCGATGGGCTTGGGCATGAAGGTCGCCATGACCCCGCTGGCGGAGGCGATCTCCTTGGTGATCAGCCTGGTGGTCATCACGTTGTCGGCCATGGTAAGGGCATCGGTGTAGCGCAGATCGATCTCGTGCTGTCCGGGGGCGTCCTCATGCTGGGAATATTCGACCGGAATGCCCATGTCCTCGAGAGCCAGCACCGTTCGCTTGCGCAGCTGGGTGGCCAGGTCGGAGACGGTTAGCTCGAAGTACGAGCCCGAATCGAGCGGGGTGGGCAGGGTACCCGGCTCGGACTTGGTGAAGTAGAAGTATTCCAGCTCCGGCGCTGCGAAGAACGAATAGCCCAGCTCGTGGGCCCGGTCCAGCGCGTGGCGAAGCGTGTTTCGAGGACACCCGGCAAAGGGGCTGCCGTCGAGGTTGGTTATGTCGCAGAAGATGCGCGCCATGGATGAGTCGGTCGGAAGCAGCGAGAAGGTGGTCGGATCCGGCACCGCGATCACGTCGCTCTCCTGGACTCGCGAAAAACCGTCGATTGCCGACCCGTCGAAGGTCATCCCCTCGGTTAAGGCGTTCTCGAGCTCGGCCGGCGTTATCTGCAGGCTTTTGGGCGTGCCGAGCACATCGGCGAACCATAGCTGGATGAAGGCGACCTTGCGCTCCTCTACGGTCTTGAGGACGTATTCGATCTTGGCGCGGGTGTTCGGTCGTGTTGGCACACATATATCACTAGCGGCGGTCGGTACGAATAAGTGACCCCTCCCCGTTGTCACGCGCCAGTTAATGAAGTGTTCACACTATCCTCTTTGCGTACCTGCGGCTGACCCTAGCCTGTTTGACGGTTTGGAAGTGGTGCGACCAGTGCAGCCCGCGCCAGCCGGCCGAGGCTTTCAGCTACGAAGGAGCACGAATGACGGAGAATACTCCTGCCGGTGTGATCCGGATGGCCAAGGACGAAGGGGTCGAGATCGTCGACCTCCGGTTCTGCGACCTCCCGGGTGTTATGCAGCACTTTTCGGTGCCTATCAGGCAGTTGACGGAGGACTCCTTTGCCGAGGGCTTCGGCTTCGACGGCTCGTCGATCCGCGGCTTCAAGGCGATCAACGAGTCGGACATGCTCCTCTTGCCGGATCCCGCCACTGCGGTGATCGACCCGTTCCGCCAGCACAAGACGCTGAACCTCAACTGCTTCATCCACGATCCGCTGACCCTCGAGCACTACGACCGGGACCCCCGTTTCATCGCCAAGAAGGCCGAGGATCACCTGGTGTCGACCGGCATTGCCGACACCGCGTATTTCGGGCCGGAAGCGGAATTCTTCATCTTCGACGATGTGAAGTTTCATCAGGACACCCATTCGGCCTCCTATTCGGTCGACTCCGTAGAGGGCATCTGGAACTCCGATCGCGACGAGGGTCCCAACCTGGGCTACAAGCTCCGTTACAAGGAGGGCTACTTCCCCGTTCCTCCCTCGGACAAGTTCCAGGACCTCCGCTCCGAAATGGTGCTGGTGATGCAGCAGATGGGCATCGACATCGAGGTGCAGCACCATGAGGTGGCCACCGCCGGCCAGGCCGAGATCGATATGCGTTTCGACACGATGCTGCGCATGGCGGACAAGGTCATGCTCTACAAGTACATCGTGAAGAGCGTGGCTTACAAGAACGGCTATACGGCAACGTTCATGCCTAAGCCGCTCTTCCAGGACAACGGCTCGGGGATGCACACGCATCAGTCCCTCTGGATGGACGGCCAGCCACTCTTCTTCGATGCCAATGGCAAGTACGCCCAGCTGTCCGATCTTGCCCGCTGGTACATTGGCGGACTCCTCAAGCACGGCTCGTCGATCCTCGCTTTTGGCGCTCCCACCACCAACTCTTACAAGCGTCTGGTGCCTGGCTATGAGGCTCCGGTCAACCTGGTCTACAGCCAGAGGAATCGATCCGCGGCCTGCCGGATTCCGACCTACTCTCCGAGCCCGAAGGCAAAGCGCATTGAGTTCCGCTGCCCGGATCCGATGGCCAATCCCTATCTTGCCTTCGCCGCGATGCTGATGGCCGGGCTGGACGGAATCAAGAACCAGATTGAGCCGGCCGCTCCCGCCGACTACGACCTCTTCGAATTGAAGGGGGCGGCTGCCAAGCAGGTGCCGCAGGTGCCGTCCTCCCTGGAGGGCGCGCTGCAGGCCTTGGCGGACGACCACGACTACCTGCTGCACGGCGATGTTTTCAACCAGGATCTCATCGACACCTGGATCGACTACAAGCTCTACCAGGAAGCGGACCAGATTCGCCTGCGCCCGCATCCGTGGGAGTTCATGATGTACTACGACATGTAGCTCCGGCTATCCATGTCCTTTTAGCGGGGCGGCTGCCGAAAGGTGGCCGCCCCGCTTCTCTTTGCGCCTCCAAGCTGCGCCTACTATGGCGCCGCCCAGGGGGTCGGAGCTAGCATTCGAGAGGTGATCGAGCCGTGATCGACGAAGCAGCATCGCTGAATGTTGGGATATGCCAGATAAACCTCAAGGTCGGAGACCTGGAGGGGAACGCCGCCAAGATTGTCGAGTCGGCCCGTGTCGCGGCGGGGCAGGGGGCGGACATCATCACCTTTCCTGAGCTGGCTCTGACCGGCTATCCCCCGGAAGACCTCTTGCTCAAGCCGGCGTTCATCCGTGCATGCGGCTACTATCTCGAACAGATTGCCGCCGAGCTTCCCGAGCTGGTCCTGCTGGTGGGCTTTCCCGAGCAGCTCAGAAGGCTGCACAACGCGGCCGCATTTATCCACGGCGGCGCGGTCCAGGCGGTTTATCGCAAGAGACTTCTCCCGAACTATGCGGTCTTCGACGAGCAGCGCTATTTCGTTCCCGGCTCCGGCGAGCATAAGCTTTTCGACGTTGGCGGGGTGAAACTCGGCGTGTCGATCTGCGAAGACATCTGGAGTCCGACCGGGCCGGCCCTCGACCAGGTGCGCGGCGGTGCCGACGTGATCCTGAACATAAACGCCTCGCCCTATTTCCTTGGTCGGCGTTGGCAGCGGTCCGCCATGCTCTCCACCCGAGCCAGCGACATGTCGACCCCCATCGTTTATGTAAATATGGTCGGCGGCCAGGACGAGCTGGTCTTCGATGGCGGCTCGCTGGTCTATGACAGCTACGGCACCCTCAAGTACAGCCTCCCGCAATTCGAGGAGCTGATCGAGACGGTTAGAGTCCCGCTCGGCGCGGCGGGCCGCAAGTATCAGCTCGACCCACGTGGCCTGGTCGCAGACGAGGTCTTGGACACGGTGCCAATCGCCCCCTCCCTCCCGGTCGGCTCCTCCCACGTCGCCTCTCATTCGAGCGACCATCCACGATTCCTCTTCGAGCCGAGCCCCAGCTTCGACAAGAACTGGGTTTCCGACCTCAGCGACTTCTACTTGGACGAGATACTCGGCGCACTGAAACTCGGCCTAGGCGACTACGTCGAGAAGAACCGCTTCGCGCGCGTGGTCATCGCCCTTTCCGGGGGTATCGACTCCAGCCTGTGCGCCGCCCTGGCGGTGGCTGCGATAGGACCCGACCGCGTGACCTGTATCTCCATGCCCTCGCGTTACAGCTCGGAGGGTTCGGTTTCCGACGCGCAGAAGCTGGCTGACAACCTGGGCATCGAGCTTCTCACGGGTGAGATTGAGCCCATGCATAGCGCCTTCTCGGGCGTGCTGGCCAAAGTTCTCGGTGCGGCGCCGGAGGGTCTTACCGACGAAAACCTGCAGAGCAGGATTCGCGGCGTTCTCATAATGGCCTATTCGAACGCGACCGGCGCACTGGTCATCACTACGGGCAATAAGTCTGAGACGGCCACTGGCTATTCCACCCTCTACGGGGATTCGGCTGGTGGATTTGCCCTCATAAAGGACATCCCCAAGTTGCTTGTCTACCGCCTGTGCGAGCGCATCAATACCCTTGAAGGCAAGGAGGTGGTTCCAACCGAAGTGCTCCTCAAACCACCTTCTGCGGAGCTTCGCCCCGGCCAGCGCGACGTGGATTCCCTTCCGCCGTACGAAGAGCTGGATCCGATCTTGATGGCGCTGGTGGAGCGGGACATGACCCCTATGGAGCTTGTGCGCGCCGGCTTCGACTCCAAGCTGGTGACCAGGGTCGCCGGCCTGATCGATCGCAGCGAGTACAAGAGGCGCCAGGTGGCTCCCGGCGTCAGGATCACTCCTAAGTCCTTTGGCAAGGATAGGCGTATGCCCATCACCAACGGTTTCGATCCCGAGGAGGTCGGCTTTCTTGGGGAACCGTGACCCAGGGTTCCTGGGGGGCCCTGAGGCGTTAGAACCCATCTCGCTGGTGGAGACGGCGCGGCTGGCCGATCAGCTGAAGCGCCTACTGTTGGCGGCCCTGGATGCCGCAAGTGGGCTCGAACGGGTCGACCACGCCTCGGCCGATGCGGTGGAGGCACGTGTCGCCCTGGCGGTTTGCGCGCGCTCACTGGCCGAGCTCTCGTTCGCCGCCGAAGCGCTCTTCCCGACCACGGTGCCTCCGCTGGCTTTCGAACCGGCCGCGGTTGGCGCCCTTCCGGCCGGGCTCCCGATCGCCGAACGTGCCGGCTTTCTCTTGGAGCAGGTCATAGCTCCGGTGGAGGAGATCCGTGCCACGGTGAGGGCAAGGGCGCGGCGATATCAGGATCAGAACCTCGCCTCGTTCCTGGACGATGCGGGCGGCGTAATCAGCGAGTGTCGGGAGCTTCTCAAGCCTGTCACTAAGATTTGACCGCGGGGGAGTCCACGGTGAAGGGCAGTAGGGAATCTGCGCGGCACTGCCTAAGGTTGTCATATACGCCACTGTTGACGTTCGGCGCGCAGCCGGGCTACGGCGGGAAGCGGAATTTCGACAATGGCCGGCAGCCGATTGCCAATTGATTCAATCGCACGACTGAGGGTGTGTCCGATCGCGGCCGACCCGATCGGTCGTGGATGTCAAGAGAGGTTTTGCGCGTGGCCAAGGACCGGATTGACAAGGACGAAGAGGACTTGGTCAGGATGTACCTGTCCGATATCGGCCAATATCCACTCCTTACCAAAGACGATGAAGTCAAGCTGGCCAAGGACATTGAGCGTGGCGCTCGGGCGCAAAAGGAGCTCTCTTCCAAGACCAAGGAGATGACTCCTCAGCGGCGCCAGGAGCTGTTGCGTGACGTCCGCCAGGGCAAGACCGCCCAACGGTACTTCGTGCAGTCGAACCTGCGCCTGGTGGTCTCCATTGCCAAGAAATACCAGGCGTCCGGCCTTCCGCTTCTCGACCTGATCCAGGAGGGCAACCTGGGGCTCATGCACGCGGTCGAGAAATTCGACTGGCGCAAGGGGTTCAAATTCTCCACTTATGCCACATGGTGGATACGCCAGGCGATTACTCGCGGAATCGCCAATACCGGGCGCACCATCCGGCTGCCGGTGCACGCGGGCGATACGCTCTCCCGTGTCCAGAAGGCGCAGGCCCGTTTGGAGATCACCCTTGGCCGTCCACCCTCGCTGGCTCAGCTCGCCCAAGAGGTCGAGATCGAAGAGTCCAAGCTGCTGGAGGCACTCAAGTTTCGCTCCGAGCCCCTTTCTCTCTCCGAGCCCCTACGTGAGGACGGCGACGCCGAACTTGGGGATGTGGTCGAGGACCGGGCGGCCGAGTCGCCCTTCGAGATGGCGGCCACCTCTCTGCTTCCGGTCGAAATTGCGCGTCTGCTCGCGCCGCTCGACGATCGCGAGCGCGAGATTCTCAAACTGCGCTTCGGCCTTGATCGAGGCGAGCCGCGTACGCTGGAGGAAGTGGGCGAGCACTTCAACCTCACCCGTGAGCGCATTCGCCAGATCGAGGCGCGCGCCATGTCCAAGCTGCGCCATCCTTCTTCCGATACCGGCGCACGCGACCTGCTCGCTCTCTAGCATCCCTCAGCC
>JAJZLQ010000144.1 GCA_021850605.1 Actinomycetes bacterium | reverse complement strand
GATGGATTTCCTTGGGTCGGACGCCCTTCTCGCGCAGGTACTTTACCTCCAGCTCAGGGTGATAAATGAACACGGCGTTCAAGTCCGCACCGGCAAGCAGCTCCAGGTTGGTCTGGGCGACCGACCTGTTGTCGAACTCCAAGGTGTAGACGGTTGCACCCAGCTTTCTTGCGCCCCAGGCGGTCATCGAGTACCCGTGCCAGGTCATGGCCGCTTCCAGCCAATTGTTGGTCCGGTGACCGGGTCGTAGGCCAACCCTCCAAAGCATTCTGGCGAAGTTGTCGGTAGCCTGGTCCCAATCCGCCTGGTTGACTCCGAAGATGTTCGGTGCGCCCGAGGTGCCGGTACTTTTGTGGACCTTGACGAGGGAAGTGGTCGGAACGCAAAGCGTCCCGCAGAAGGGATCCCCCGTTGACGCCCGATACCGGCGCAGGTCGTCTTTACCCATGATCGGGAGCTTCGTGATGTCGTCGATCGATTCGATGTCCGAGGGCTTGACACCCGCCGCGTCGTAGAACTCGCGGAAGAAGCCGCTGTTGGCGTAGACCCTCTCGACTTGCGCGACAAGCCGCTCGCTCTGCAGGTCACGCAAGCGGTCGCGACTCATCGTCTCCACGTCGCCATTCCAATGCGCACGCTGCTCTGACGCCATGATTCCCCCCTCGATTGCAGCGTCCCTCAAAAGGATTCGCTGAAACGTAATTCTAATTACATGCTGATTCTCTAGTCAAGAGTAGAATCCAGGTCGTTGCCTCGCCCACGGTGCGATTCGCCATAAATTACCGATGCCCGCCGGCGGTTCCTCGGATGCCTTCCTCGCTCCCAGATCGGGCAAGGATGGCGGCGGCCATCCGGACATGGACCTCGTCGACCATCTCCCCATCGAGACTTCCTGCTCCGCCGGCCGCCGCCTCGAGTACACGGCGGGCGTGAGCGATCTCATCTTCAGTCGGGCTGAAGATTTCGTTGGCAAGGCGAACCTGCAGCGGATGAAGGCAAAGCTTCCCGCAGTACCCCATGTCGCGACCCTCACCCGCGTCGAGGCGGAACTTCGCCTCGTCGTGCACTGCCACCACCGCCTGGTCGATGGCGGGAACGTCATGTAGACGTGCGGCCAAGCGGACTTGGCTTCTCGCATAGAGGGCCTCGGTGCCCGTCGTGCTGCGCCTGCCCCCAAGGTCGGCGATATAGTCCTCCGCCCCGAAGTACAAGCCGTCGACACCACCCGCCAGGAGCTCGTAACAGTCATGCACCCCGCGAGCCGTCTCGATTCCTACCATGACCAAGGCGTTGGCGCGCCCACTTTCGTCCAGCCTCCGGCGCACCAACTCCAACTGTTCGAGACTCTCGAATTTGGGCAGCACCACTCCACTGAGCCCTGAGGCCGCAACGACCGCGATGTCGCCCTCGAACCACGGGCTGGAGACGGGATTGACGCGCAGCAACACCCGGGCCCGATCGGAGTCGGGCAGTACCGCCGTGGTCTGTGCCGCAACCAGCCGGGCCCCGCCTTTCTCACCGGCGGCGACGGCGTCCTCCAGGTCGACCACCACGGCGTCCGCCGCCATGGCCACCGCCCCGTTGATCATCTTCGCTTTGCCGCCCGGAACGAAGAGAAGGCTGCGGACGCACAGTGGTGCGGATTCGGCCATGAGTCAGCTCTCCTTTGCCTGAACGATCGGTTCGGAAGCCATCGCGAGGTCCGCGTCCGACTTTATCGTCGTCACGCAGGCACGGCGGGGCCAGGTGCCATCAAACGCACCCGACCAACCGAACAAATCACGGCGGGAAGGGCTCGGGGCACCGGAGGGTCACCTGGCCGACGGCCGACGCCAACGGGCGAGAAACCCAGGGAGCCAACAGGACCGGCTGGTGCGGAGCCCTTTGTCAACCTGAGGCGGCCGAGTGGGCCAACGCTGCTCGAGCGCTCCAGGGCGTTATGCCAGCAGATCGAGAAGAACGACGCGGCCCGTGGCTTCACGCTCACGCGAGCGCTCCAGAACCTCGCTGCAGGTACGCATCTGCTCACCCAGCATTGCCGCCAGGAGGTCCGTTCTTCGCACCAAGCCGTGCGCCCTGCGCCTCAGCGCCGCCGGCATCGGAGCCCCGATTTCGGGCGGCTGGAATTCGCCGGGCCACTGGGCCTCGCCGCGAATGGCCGCCTCCACCAGGTTCAAGTGTGCCTCGAAGGCATCAAGGGTCTCAGGCCACGCCATCGGCTGCGGCCTCCTGCTGGTCCAGGTTGCGATCCGCGCCCTTCCAAGCCTCCCCCAGGGGCACTAGCACCGCCTCCGCCGCCCGGAGATGGCTCCTATCCTTCTCCAGGTTGGCCATGATCAGGTGGTTGAGCGAATACCGGTAGAGTTCCTGTACCTGTGCCGCCCCGCCCCAAAGGTCAAGGCGTAGGGAGGTCATGAGCAGATGCACGATGTCCTGAGCGTGGCGGAGACTGTTGTGAATCGCGTACAGGTCGCCCTCGTCGAATGCCGAACCCGCGGTAACCAGGTCCGCGAGTAGGCGTTCGTAGAGCATGACCAGCTGCTTACGGGGGGAACTGGAGAGTATTGACGCCTCGTTGTAGGCGCTTCTAGCGCGTGCTGAATATGCCATCTTCGCCTCTCGCCTACGGGAGCTTGGAGATCTGACCGGCGAGCCACTGGCTCTGGTTCTGCAATCCCCCCAGCTGTGCCTCCATCTGGGAAAACAGTTGCTGCAACAGGGTCTGCTCGGACTGGATCATGGGTGTATAGCTGTTGTACTGGCTCTTCAAGTTGGCCGCCTGGGTCTGCAACGACGAGATCGTGCTGGTCAGCGAGCCAGTGGCCGGAGCGGTGGCGTCATTGCCGACATTGGCCAGGCTCCCGGCTATCCCGGGCGCGTAGTTGAAGGTCCCGATATTGGTCGCGCTGGTAATGCCGGTAGCGGTCACATCGATTGCCAGGCCCGGAAGCGTCGAGCTCGCGGAGGGTATGGAGAGTAGCTGACCGGAACCGGTCGCCGCCACGCCATCGATGGTTCCCGCCACGTCGGTTCCGGCGAAGGCGGCACTGCCGGTACTGCCACCAAGGCCGGTCTGGCCTGCGGCGGTGTTGCTCGAGGTCGCATTGAAACTCTGCGCGGAGCCGTAGCCTACCGAGCTGACCACTAGCTGTGTCCCGCCGGAAACGCTGTTGGCGGAGGCGTACAAGCTCAGCCCTGCCTGGGCAAACGCCTGATTGAGCCCTGCGGCGATTGCACTCAGGCTCTCGCCCGCCGTCGCGGAGTAGTTGGCCGAAGCCGATCCTTGCGTGAAGCCAAGCGTCTCGGCCGCAGTAATCGTTCCGGTCGAGCTAACCGAACCCGAATCGGTCGCCTGGGTTGCGGAGCTTGTAATCGTGACCGGATAGGCGCCTCCCGGGGTCCCGTCGGGCGCGTAGACCAGGCTGGCCGTCCCCGCGTATGCCGTCGACGACGGTGCCAGGCTTCCCGTCTGGGCGAACATCTGCTGGACGGCGGTGGGGTTCGCCGCATACGCGGACTCGAATGCTGCCTGGTTGAAGTCGATGGTACCGCTGCTCGTCAGGGAAAGCCCGACCGACTGGGACCCGTCCAAAGTGCCACCACCGGTCACCTGCGACACGGCCTGGAGGATTTGGTTGGTGATTTGGTTGAGTGTCGGGTCACCCATCAGCGGCCCACCCGTCTGGGTCTGGTTGTTGTAACCGGCGTACTGGTTGATGTCGGAAAGTGCCGTGTTGGCGGCATTCACGAGGTTCTGAACCTGGGTTGCCATCGCGCTCGCGTCAGGCGAGACAGTCACCGTCACCGGTGTGGATCCGCTCGCCTGGGCCGAAAGCAGGTTGATGGAGACTCCGTTCATCACACCCGTGACCGTGTTGGACGCCGAATCGACGGTATATCCCGAGCTCCCTCCCACCTGGATCTTGGCGTCTTGGCCCGCCGTCACGGTATTGAAGGTGCCCAGTGTCGAGCTGAAGAGCGACGGATCCATGATGATGTCGTTGGCGGCACCGGTGTTACCTGCTGCGAGCTGGAGATAGTAGTTGCCGCCGGAGCTGGTTTGAACCGCGGTGGCGGTGACACCGGCACCGGCGGCGTTGATGTTGTCGACTATGTCGCCAAGCGTCCCCGAGCCCGTCGAGACGTTCTGGGCGCTGAAGCTTCCGGCGCCGAGTCCGAAGGCCCCCACCCCGACCGCCACACTGCCGCCCGAGGAGTTGGTGAGCGTCACGGAGGTGTTCGCATTGATGTTATTGACGGAAGTCGCCGTCCCATCGAAGGTCACAGAACCGGCACTCCCCACGCTGGCGCTTGACTGTGCCGCCATGCCCAGGCTCGCGAGCGCGGTGCCCCCGGTCAGTTGAAGCGAAGCCCCGCTGCCGAGCAACGTCGTTCCCAGCTTGAGCTGACCGGTAGGCGTCACCTGTGCCTGGAGGAGCTGGGTCCCGCTGACGTTGGACGCGACAGCCACCGCCTGGGCAAGCTGGGAGGACGTGTAGGTGCCTGCAGCAATGGTGAAGGTATAGGCGGTGCCGTTCACGTTGGCGGTGATCTGGTCGTTGACGCCCGAGGTGATGGTGACGCCGGAGGCGAGAGCGCTCTGGCCGGTTGCTGTCCCGCCGGCCAGAGCGCTGGTCACGTCGAAGCTGTGACTGCCGAGCGCCAGAGATGAGCCGGCAAGTGAGGTTACACCGTAGCCCGCCGCTCCGGAGGAGACGAGGAACGACCCCGAGGAGCCGGCCACAGGCGTGGACGAGCTGGCCACCCCGTTCGAGCTGACCAGAACGTTCGCTTGTGCAAGCTGGTCCACACTGAAGGAGAGCGTTCCTGCCTGGGCACCGGCGCTGGCCGTGGCCGTGGCCACCTGCGGGTTGGAAGAGGTGGCCGACATCTGGTCCCACAGGCTCGTCTGGCTCAGCGCGTCCGCGGCCGTCTGGAGACTGGTCAGGTCGGCCGATATCTGCTGGTAGTCGTTCGTCTGGGAGATTACGTTGGCGTACTGTTGGGCAATGTCCTGCTGGGGAAGCTTGTATGCGGCCATGATCGCCTGGATCATCGCCTGGGTGTTGATGCCTGAAATAAGGCCGTTGAAGGTCACCGCCGGGCCACTGCCCGAGGTGTTCAGGGAGTAGCTCGAGAACGGTGAAGAGGCCGAGGTCGAGCCGGTGCTGTTTACGTAGGTCACGGATCCTCCTTGGCGCGAGGTAGGCAGCCCGGGCGCACGAGGTGAAGGGGTGGCCGGGGCTTAGAAAGCCCCGGCCACCGGAGTCTGCCTAGGGAATCAGCTTGAGGAGCAGCTGGGGCAGGGATTGCGCCTGGGAGA
>JAJZLQ010000043.1 GCA_021850605.1 Actinomycetes bacterium | reverse complement strand
ACGGCCCCGGACGAGCCCAAGGGGGTGGGTAGACCAAAGCCTCGATAGCCGTAGCCATAGCGCCAGTCGCCGTTTCCGCCCCTTTCGCGGCGGTGCCCTTGGTGAACCGGCATAGCCACCTTGTGCTTTGGCCCCCCGCAGAACCCGGCGTGCGAAATTACCGCACCGGGCTCCCCGATCTCTCGCTTCACACCGTCCTGTGCAGCACTTTGGGGTCGGGAAGGGTGAACCACGGGTGACGCGCCCACAGCCTCCACGTCCTCGCTCCGCGCTGGCTACGTCGTTCGAGAGTGCGCTTCCAGAGCTTGAGCACCTCTCGCTGCACGCCGTGAAGTTTCAGGGTCGTGTGCCAGAGTGCGAAGTACTGGTAGAACCCCCCAAGCTTACGTGCTAGTGCGGCCTGCTGGTCTCGAGGTCGATCGTGCCTATGCTCCCGTAGCCACACCTTCACTTCCACGAGGAACTTCCGCACGCTTTTCGGCGAGGGGATGCGCACGACCGCCATGCGGCCCTTGCGGTCCGTACCGAGGTGGTGCCGGAAGCCGAGGAAGTCGAAGTAGTGAGGGTGGCTCTGTCCGCTGCGCCAATGCCGCCGCCCGAAGGGCAACAGGTGCGTCTTCTCCTCTGCGAGCGTGAGGTTGAACTTCGCAAGTCGCTTCGGCAGCGCCGCCGCAAACCGCTTGGCATCCTCCTCGCTCTGGAAGAGCACGACGAAGTCGTCGGCGAAGCGGATCAGGGTAGCCTTTCCCTCGCAGCGGGGTCGCACGACCTTTTCGAACCAGAGGTCGAGGGCGTAGTGGAGATAGACATTGGCAAGCACTGGGGATGCTGGTCCCCCTTGAGGGGTTCCGCGATCCGGTGTTGTCACCTGCCCGTGGTCGAGGATCCCGGCGCCTAGCCACTTGCGGATGAGGCGCAGGATCCACGGGTCGCCGATCCGGAGTTCGAGCATACGCATCAGCCAATCGTGGTCGAGCACGTCGAATTATGCCGAACTCCGGATTATGCCGAATGGGCGGCGCCGAGCCGCTTGGGAAGCGGGCTTTGGTTCCGAGCGTTCGGCATAATCACGGGCTCTCGAGGAAGGCGAGGAGGTCGTCGGATGGTTGGTAGCGCCCTGGAGTGGTGTTCGGGGGAGCCGTCCTGGCGAGGGCTCGCTCCTTGATGGCAAGGTCGGCATGCAGGTAGATCTGGGTGGTCTCGGCGCTCTCGTGGCCCAGCCAAAGCGCGATCACAGACGTGTCCACCCCGGCCTGCAGGAGTTGCATGGCACAGGTGTGGCGGAGCACATGGGGGGAAACCGTCTTGTTCCTGAGCGACGGACAGCGTTCGCTCGCGACCGCAGCGTACTTGGATACGGCGGCGGCGACTGCGTCGCGGGTGAGCGGCACGCCCCTGGGACCAGGGAACAAGGGGTCGGTCGGCGCGCCTTGGGATTCTGCGAGCCATATCCGCAGGACAGAGACGGCCTGGTCGGTTAGCGGCGTGACGCGATCCTTACGGCCCTTGCCGTGGCAGCGCAGGTGCGCGCCTGCCCTAAGCTCGATGTCCTGGCAGGTGAGCGCGGTGATCTCGGACACCCTGAGACCGGTCTGAATGGCTGTCAGCAGGAGAGCGTGGTCACGGCGGCCCACCCAACGGGCGCGATCCGGTGCAGCGAGCAGGGCGTCGATCTCGTCCTGGTTGAGAAACGTGACAAGCCCGCGCTCTCCACGCTTCTCAGGGATGGCTAGCACGCGTTGAATCAGCGCAGAGATCTCGGGGTGGCGCAACGCCGCGAAGCGGAACATGGCATGAATGGCGGCGAGACGGGCGTTGCGGGTGCGGATGCTGTTGTGGCGATCAACCTCGAGGTGATCGAGGAAGGCGCCGATCAAGGGGGCATCGAGATCCTCCAACCGCAGGTTGGAAGGTGCGCGGCCGGTTTTCTCTTCCGCGAAGGCGAACAGAAGACGGAAGGTGTCGCGATAGGCGGCGATCGTGTGGGGGCTCGCTTGGCGCTGACGCATGAGCCGTTCGGTGAAGAAGGCCTGGAGGGTAGGCGCTAAGGTACTCATCGGAGGTCTCCGAGACCGCGCTGCAGTCGGGAGGCTGCAAGGGCGAGCAGTTCCGGGGTGGCCGAGAAGTACCAGTAGGTGCTGATGGGCTCGACGTGTCCGAGGTATGTCGATAGAAGCGGGAGCCGGGCAGCCACGTCCACGCCGTCACGATACCAATCGATAACCGTATGGACGGCGAACGTATGGCGAAAGTCGTGCAGGCGCGGTGGCCGTCGAGAGGGTAACTGTGGCAGACCGGCTTGACGAACCAGTTGCCTGTAGGTGCAGTCGACACGGCCATGTGAAAGCCGAGTCCCGTCTCGGGAAACGAAGAAAGTGGGGCCAATCGGGTGCGGGATCAGCTCGTCGCGACGGCGGACGTAAGCCTCCAAAGCGGCAACCGTGCTGGAGTGCAGCACAACCTCGCGGGACTTGCCGAACTTGGTGCTTCGTATGGTCAGAAATCCACGCGCCAGGTCTACGTCCTCCCGGTCAAGGCGGATGGCCTCGCCGGGGCGCATTCCCGTAACAGCCAGGAGCCCGATCAAGGTAGCGTAGGTAGCGCGGCTGATGCGCAGCCGAAGGGTCTGTGCGGCCGCCATCAGTACGGAGATCTCGGCATCAGTGTAGATGTACGGCACAGCGCGTTGGGTGCGGCGTGGCAAGAGACCGGGAGACGGAACTTCGGTATTTGGATCGATCGCCTGCAAGAAACGGGCAAACCCACGCACGATGTCAAGCCGTACGGCTTGCCAGTTTGCGCTCCCCTTCGTGTTCATGGCCCAGGCAAGGGCGAGTGCGGTCGTGAGCGTGGTGATGCTTTCCCGCTCCATGAAGCCGACGAAGTCCGGGAGCAGATGCGACACGCGCTCGAGTTTGAACCCGAGGGAGCGACGGACCGAGAGGTAATCTTGCAGGCTCTGGCGGAGGATGCTCATACGACGTCACCCGGCCACGGCCTCGCCAAGACCGAAAGAGAGACGCGATCCACCTTGGCATAGATCGCTGTCGCACCGGAGCTGCGGTGGCGCAAGACCTGACCGATCTCGGCGAGGCCAGCGCCTGAGCGTAGCATCTGGGTCGCAACGGTGTGGCGGAGACGATGGGAGCCGACCGGCGGCAGTCCGGCCCGAACACAGGCAGCGCGTACGACATTCGATACGCCCGCAGTTGTGAGACCGTGGTGCGGAGCATGGACCCGTGTGAACACTTGGGCGGCACTGCCCGGGCGGCACCTCCTCTGGAGCCAAGCGACGACAGCCTGACCTACGTCGGTAGGCAGCGGCAGACGTTCCGCGCGGTTCGCCTTGCCATGAATCACGATCTCTCCGTGCCGCCAGTCGATGTCGCTCAACTTTAGGGCGGCCACCTCTCCGGCGCGAAGACCAAGGCGCAGGAGGGTCGTGAGGATGGCAAAATCGCGCAAGCCGACAGAGGTCGCCTGATCACAACTGGCAAGAAGGCGATCGACTTGGCTCGGTTCGAGGGCCTTGGGCAGTGCGCTGAGGCGCCATCCAGCCACCGGGGGCACCGCCTGGGCGAGAGGACCCGCGATCTTACCGCTCACGTGAAGGAATCGCAGTAGGGAGCGCACTCCCGTGACGATCCACTGGGCCCAACCGGTGTGGCGCCCCCGCGTCTCCCGAACAACGAACGCAGTGACTTCGGCTGCCGTCAGATCCTCCAGGGCCAAGCCTTTCGTTCCCGAACATACCGAGAGAAACGAACGAGCCGGCGTCAGATAATGCTCCACCGTGTTCGGCATCAGCCCACGTTCCTCGATGAGGTATGTACGGTACTCGTCGAGCAATCTGCCGAGTTCCGTGATAGGTGGCTCTTCCGCCAAGGGTTCCGGTGCAACGCCGATATCGCGGAGATGATCCAGCAGCGGCCGCATCGCCGCCGGTGAGATCCAGACCCGGTGGCCCTGAGTGCGCCGAGTGGCGAGGAACCGATCGGCAACCTGCGCAGTCAGATCGTCAGGTCCAAGCCCAGCCTCCATCATCCAACGGTTGACGTGAGACACGAGCTGCATCATCCGCTCCGCGTAGCTCTCCGCATACCCCAGATCAATGAGGCTGGTGTGGAATCCTGGCGCATATGGCGCCAACGGGCCCTTCAGCCGCGCTCCTATCGTAGGAACCCCTCCTTCGCAGGGATCACTCCCAACGAAGAGGGGTTCGACAATACGATCGTCGGCCCGTGATTATGCCGAACGCTCGGAACCAAAGCCCGCTTCCCAAGCGGCTCGGCGCCGCCCATTCGGCATAATCCGGAGTTCGGCATAATTCGACTTATGCGGAATTCCGCATAAGTCGAAGAAGGAGCGGATGTCCGCCTCGTAGACGTACTGGGCCCCGCCGAACGTCACCTCGTTGCGCAGCGCCGCCAGCGCCTGATGCGCTGTCCGGCCGGGTCTGAACCCATACGAGCAGTCCAAGAAGTCCGCCTCATAGATGGCCGAGAGGATGCGAGAGACCGCGCTTTGCAGCAGACGATCTTCGACAGTGGGCACGCCTAACGGACGAAGCTTCGACGGATTTCCCGCCTTGGGTATGTAGACTCTGCGCACGTGCGGTGCCCGGTAGTAGCGCCGCTTCATCCCTTCGACAAGCCTCTTCAGGTTGCTGTCGAGGTTGGCCGCGTATTCCTCGGCTGTCGCGTGATCGACCCCAGCAGCTCCCTTCCGGTTCATTCTCTGCCAGGTGTCACGGAGTAGGTCCTCCGTGAGGTGGTGGGCTAGCGCGGTGAACCGGCATGCCGGGTCCGTCTTGGCCCGTTGCGCGATGCGTTCCAGTCCCTCGTTCATCGGTAGCCTCCCTCAGAGTGGAGCCGACTGTGGTCCTGGATCGCTGAGACCGGCCCCCCCTTCCCCATGTGCTGGGCTTTCCCCAGCTCGGAGTACTATGGGGGGCTCCGACCCCTCCCGGCGCTTCCGCCGCCCTTCGGTTCAACCTGTTGGGTTAGGCGTACGCGCTTTACGCGGTGCCGGGAGGTCTCCCGGATACCTGTACCATCTCGTTTTCCGCCATGCCGCGGTCTACGACCCCGCCGAGGTCTCCAGTGCTCTCGCCCTGGCGAGCACCTACTCTTGCCTTCCGGTCATTCACACACCGTCGGCCCTCGGTCTTACCGTTACGAGGCTCAATCCCTTCGCCCTTGCGGGCTGCGGCCTGGTCGTCGCACTGCCTACGCTTACTCGCCAGCCTCGCGACTGCCGAGCCAAGGCTCGTTTCCCCGTGGGTGGCTAGCCCTTTCGGGGGCGGGAATCTCACCCGCTCAAGATGGCCGGCTTACCCGGCGCACGTGAATGTGGGTTACACTACCTGTTAT
>JAJZLQ010000079.1 GCA_021850605.1 Actinomycetes bacterium | reverse complement strand
TATCACGTGTTGCGGGTAGACAAGTCCCCCTTCCGACACCGAGTTAAAGCCCCGCGACCCTCCGGGACCGGGGCGGGGTCTCAGGTGCGACCTTCGCCAGTCTTGATGGTTTGTTAGAGGCCGAGCACCAGCCGAAGACCGTCGTCGAGCGCCATGGATTCAAGAGCGGGGAGGTCCGTGACGTGGTCGACCAGTTGATCGCGATCGACGGCGAATAGGGCTGTCACGTTGACGACGGAAGGCTTGGGCAGCAGGTCGTCCGGTAGCGTCACGTTCCCCGGTTCACGGCTGAGCCGAGTGTTCGACGTGATCGCCGCCACGATCACTGTGTTGATTCGAGACCGGTTGAAGCGGTCGGAGGAGATTATGACGGCTGGCCTGTGGTAGCCGGGCGACGAACCCACTGGGACGCCGAAGTCGATCCACCAGATTTCTCCGCGCGCTACCACTCCCAGCCGCCGGAGTCGATCATCGAACGAGCCGCCGCCGATGATTCGGCGGCCGTGCGTTCCTTGGCCTGTTCGCCAGCCAGTTCGTTTAGTCGGTCCGTGACGGGGTCCGGTCCGATGTCTTGGAGATACTTGGTCAGAGCTCGTGCGTAGAGTTGCGAACGGTTCACGCCGAGCCGCTGGGCCGCCTGCTCGGCACGCTCGTAGAGGTCATCCGGCAGGGACACGGCTGTCTTCACACTCCTAGTATAACCGGTATAACAGCGGAGCCGCTCAGTCCTTCGAAGGATTGAGTTCGAATACGGCTTCCCTGTCGCAGGTGGGCAGGTCCCCCCTCCGACAGGCTGAACAGCACGGGCGGGTTCAAGGTCGATCGCACCCGATTCGCGCGATCGTCATAGTTCAGCCCCGGGCCCGGTTACGCGTACCGATCCTGAGCGGTCGCTCCCCTAAGAGCCTAAGTCATGCAGCTCTTCCGTTTCTAGCTGGGTGTGCCCGCTCAACGGTTTGCCGAAATGGCGCATCGATGCGTTCCGACCCCGCGCCATCCAGGGCCTGGGTTGCGTTGTGGCCGATAGGGCTTGGTCGCCGAGGGCTATCACAAGAACGCAGGTGTTCATCTCTGAGCGGCTCCAAGCGGAAATGCCGCCGCAGAGATGAACACCTGCTGTTGCGATGAACGTTATCTGTCCCTAAGCTCGGCTGCACCCGTCGGCAGTTGCCTCCCGGTGCCCCAAGCACTCGGACTGATCTTTTCGCCGGACTTGGCCGACTCAAGAATTAGTCGCGCAGTGCGGACGGTAGTGCTAAATGGCGCGCACGTTCTGAGCTTCGAGTCCCTTGCGGCCCTGGGCCACATCGAACTCGACCTGCTGGCCCTCCTGGAGAGCCCTGTAGCCGTCGCCTACCACTTTGGAGTAGTGCACAAAGACGTCTTCGTCTCCGTTGCTAGGGGCGATAAACCCGAAGCCCTTCTCACTATTGAAGAATTTCACTGTTCCGGTTGCCATGTTCCTAAGATTCCTTTTGTTGTACCAGTTGTTATACCAGTTGTGCCGACCGATGTCGGGGTCGATTGCTCCGAGAAGGGTTGACCAGAAAGAATTTCTGTTGACGACCCCCGCAGCCCTGCGACTTACTTCGATCAACGCAGTTCTACCGGCGTGCCTAGTACTACCAATCTAGGTGCCGTTGGCTCTCGGGCATGCCGAAAGAGGCCAAGGCATTTTCGGGCCGACCAATACATCAAGACCGCAGCCGCCTCCGCGTAGGGCCGTCGCAGGTCACTTGCCTGCGCATCCGGTTGAGTCCACCCGACTTGAGCACGGCACTGGACCATGCGGTTCAGTCCGAAACCATTGCGATGCATCTTCATGGCGCTGCGCGGTGCGCGCCCATTAGAACGGCCAGCCAGTCTCCTCCCCTGAGAAGCTGTAGTCGATTGGGCCTGCTGGAATCAACTCCTATAGGCCCCTCGGGCCGTGCTTCCCGAGCTGTACCTGGAATAGGACTTCGACTTCCCATCGCCCCGGCTGCGGACTCACATCAACGGTGCGGACCCGGTCCTGTAGTCCCGAAATCCCCATTCTTTGCTAGACAGGTACGACGTGCTCGTTGCGACGGGGAGAACCGACACCCCGTCGATTGGGGAGGTTTGTCCGTGTTATCCCGCAAAGCAGCCAGGTCCGAGCAGGAAATTGATCCCTCGCTCGCCCCCGTCTACAGCGCCCGAGATCTCTCCGAGGAAATCCCTCGCTATCGCCTGCCCGAGCGATCATCGTCACCGCGCGTCGTGGCACAGCTCATCGAGGACGAACTGAATCTCGATGGCAACGCATCGCTCAACCTTGCCAGCTTCGTTACAACTTGGATGGAGCCCGAGGCGGAATCACTCATGGCGCGCACGCTCTCGAAGAACTTCGTCGATGCGGAGGAGTACCCACAGACCGCCGAGTTGGCGGACCGGTGCGTAAACATGATTGCCGACCTGTTCCATGCGCCCGACGAGACAGGAGCGACCGGGACCGCGACCGTTGGCTCTTCCGAAGCAATTCATTTGGCAGGTCTCGCCATGAAGTGGCGATGGAAGAAGCTGCGGGGGGCCGCAGCCGGATCTGCGACCCCCAACATCGTCATGGGCGCAAACGTGCAGGTTTGTTGGGAAAAATTCGCACGCTACTTCGAAGTCGAACCCCGGTATGTGCCGATGACCCCTACTCGATATGTTCTCAGCGTCGATGAGGCGCTCAGCCTCGTGGACGAGAACACAATCGGCGTTGTGGGGATACTTGGCTCAACCTACACAGGCGAGTACGAACCGATCCAAGAACTCGCATCGGCGCTCGATCAGCTCCAGGACGAGCGCGATCTCGATATTCCGATCCACGTTGACGCCGCGTCGGGTGGTTTCGTCGCGCCGTTCAACAGCCCCGAGCTGACATGGGACTTCCGCCTCCCACGCGTGAAGTCAATCAACACCTCGGGCCACAAGTACGGCTTGGTTTACCCCGGCATTGGCTGGTCGTTATGGCGCGAGGCCGAACTGTTGCCCGACGAACTCATCTTTCATGTCAACTACCTCGGCGGGGATCACCCCACCTTCAACCTCAACTTCTCACGCGGCTCCTCCCAGATCGTGGCCCAGTATTACAACCTGTTGCGCCTGGGGCGCCAGGGCTATGCAAAGGTAATGGGCGCGCTCGCTTCGACCGCAACCTGGATCAGCTCCGAGCTACAGGCAACCGGCAGGTTTACCATCTTGTCCAAGACCGATGCCCTTCCCGTCGTGTGTTTCCGGCTCACCTCCGAAGAATCCTGGACCGTCTTCGACCTCTCGGCGGCGCTTCGCGAGCGAGGCTGGATCGTCCCCGCGTATACGCTTGCGCCGAATGCATCTGAAATCGCCGTCCTTCGCATCGTCGTGCGTGAAGGACTTGGAAGAGACGTAGCCGAGACGCTACTCTCCGACATCCGCGCGGCGATCGAACGGCTGGACGCGGGACATGTTCCTGCGCCGCCGGTAAAGCGAGGCAAGGGCGCGGGTTCTACCAGGCACGTTCGCCGTCATCACAACCCTGGCCATGGGGTCTGCTGAGGAAAGCAACCGCGGATCTTCGGACAGACCATCGCATTATCCCTGATAGCGACGAAATCCCGCCCGGAGGACCTAAACCGTTGCAAAATCTGGGTCGCCTGGGGCTTCCAAGGAGAACCGGCCAAGGAGCCGCCATCGCATGTTGGCGGATGCGTCAGATAAGCCGGTGCAGAGGCTCGCGGCCGGGGGGAAAAGGCGGCACGACACCCACGCCTGATCGATCGGCCGGGCCGGCGGTGCGGCCATGGCCTCCACAGCCAGCCGGTTGGCAGCATCGGCCGCCGCCGGCTGTGCGGTGGCGACGGCAGTGAGGGGAATGAGTCTCATCACCGTGCCGGCTGTCGCCAGACGCCACCAGCGCAGGCCTCGGGAATGAGTCTCAAAGCGTGGTTTCATGATGAGTCCTCCTGAGTCGGGTCTTGGTCGTGCCGCCCACGGGGTGCGATCGGCCCGGAAGCCTCCACCGGCTCCTCACGCCTCCCGGTGCCGCTTCCGGACCCGGCATGGGTGTTGGAACAGCGGCATGCTCAGCATGGCAGAGCAGGGTTGGCGCTCCGTGACGGCTCTTTCAATGGCGCTTGAACTGTTGGCGAAATGTTGCGGACCACGGGCACCGGCAGTGCCGGCCGTAGCACCGTCGAGCCATCCGGATGATCCTGCTCGCCGGCTTATCCGTGCGGGCGCCTTCGCCTGGTATTGACCAGCGGCTCGCGCGCTAGCGACTGGCCCAGGAACTTGCGGAGCGCGGCCGGAACCAAGACGGTCCGACCGAAAGCATTCATCTGACTGAAATGTCGGGTTGACCTCCACGTCACTGCGTCTCGGTATGGTCGCCAGCGGTCCTTCGCCACAACGAGGAACACCTTGGTGCAAAGGAGCGGGTTCGGAGTCGCGCTCGAAAACTGCGCCGGCGCAACACAGATGGCAAGAAGCGCGGCGCATGACGACACCGGCCCGTCTTTCGAGGTTGGCCGCCAGGGCGCTCGCGGGGCCAGTCGAAGTGGCCGTCGAGCTCGGCCTTGACGACACGGCGGACGCACGTCCTGCCGAAACAGCGCAGTGTCAGCCGGCCCGCCGCCCGACACCTTGGCGTTTTGAGCGCATGAGCTGAAATGGCCCCCGGTCGATGGCCGGCCGATCCGATACCCGATCGTGGATCTTCTCCCATGTGAGATACCAAAACTCACCATCGCGGCTCACCGTGACGGCGTGGCAACCGCTCGCTGACACCCCGTGGCCCAACGCAGGTTTTGCGTTGGCTACCGGCGGGCCCGGAAGTCGGCGCCGACAGGAGCGCAGGCGTGAGAAGCGGCCGCCGGACCGGATACTACGATCGTTCCAGCGCATCTGAAGCCAGCAGCTTTGACTCGGAACCGCCCTTTGCCCGAACATCTGCCCCCCTGGTTCCGCACGACCGGGCATCCAGATGAACGTGCAGTCCGGACGTCGGCATCCCAAGCGCTTCGCTCGACCCAAGGCCGGCGACGCGCCTACCGTGGTGGTCACGCCCCGTACACGGCGAGGGTTATGGCAGCAAGTCGGCCGGCCGGTATACAGCGACTCTTCTTCTTGGGCTTCTCAGACGCCCACGAAGGACCCAACCGCCGTGGACTGGCCGCGGTGGTTCACAGCCGTGTGCGCCGTTGACCGGCTGCAGCCTGTTGCCACACCGCGGCCACTGCTTGCGCAGCTCCTCTTGGCGCTGCCCATCGAGGGCGATCAGCTGGCCTATGGCCACCCCCGCCGGCGGTTCTCATGGGGTCCGGGGACCGTGGCATGACGTCGCATAGGGCCATCGTGTAGTTGCGGTGTACCGACTTCTCAAGGGTTGTGGTGGTTGTGGTGTCACAGGGTGCTGGTAGTCCTGTG
>JAJZLQ010000121.1 GCA_021850605.1 Actinomycetes bacterium | reverse complement strand
CTGATTTATGGCGCACTCGAGCACGATCCTGGCCGATGCCCTTCCCGGAAGACCGCCGTGGCCCCGATCTCGCCGGCGACGGCGTGGCCGTCATCGTGATCGCTTTAGCCGCCCCGCGACCCTGGCCCCCCAACTCCGGGCGAGATAGAGGCCGGCTATTGCGCCCTGTACCATTGTCGATGGTCGTGTCGCCGACGCCGTGGAGCCACCAATATCGATCGGTGGTACCCGGCCCGTTTGCTCTTCAGCACCCAAGTCGTAGGCGCACCCGGAGTTCGGCCGCCTTGCGCCACATCGCCACGGGTAGTAACTTTTGAACATTAGTTACGACTGAGCTTTGCGGCCCGGCCGACGACAACGTTGCCCAAGACCCTGGCGGCGCTGAACTCAAGCGTTCTGCTCGAAAGGTACCCAGGACCAAAGGAACGACGTTGGATACCTACCCTTCGGACCGTCAGGTCGGGATCACCAATAGCTACCGGCGGGACATCGTCGTCGAAGCGGGCGCCACGATCATGGGCCACCAGTTCCATGACAGCTTCGTCTCCGACCCACACCCGATCGATTCCTCTCTGTCGCAGGGCGCGGGGCTACGCTCATCCCCGGGCCCAACCACCCGGCCGACGGGAAGGGCCCCTTCGACGACGACCACCAACTGCCCTCCGGCACCGAAGCGGCCGATCGCACCACCTACGACATTGACAAGTCACGCCTCGCTCGGGCGACGATGCCGGACCTCGTCCGGGGCTCAGGAGGATGGGCCCGGCCCCGCCTCCGGCGGACCGATCGACCAACTGTCGAGGTCTTCTGGGCGGAGAATGGCCGCCGGGTCATGGAGCTTTATATCCGCGCCACCCTGGCCGCATTTGATCGCCACACCAGCAGTGCCAGCCAGGGTGACGCGGCAACCATCACGGTCAGTGGCTGGATTCTGCGAGAGCGCTGATTTGACCCACACGAGCAATAAGGAGTGCAGTTGCCGATGCGACAGAAGACCCTCGCAATGGGTACGGCCTCAGAACGTTGCCCTGGCGCAGCACATCTGCCGGCACGTGGAACGTGCGCCCCTCACAGAAAAGCGATATCTGTTTATCAGCGAGTGCGCGCAATGGTGAGCCAGTGATCCCCCTGGCGGACGTTGTTCCAACTCTCGGAGCCGTCATCAATCTGAACCCCCCTGGTCGCTACATCCACTGGGGGTTCATCTTCCTTTCGGTGGCCAACCTTGTGGTCATCGTTGTTATGTTGATCATCTTCGTCCTGGCGCTGACCCTACCGTTCACCCACAGCCGCCGAACCCACCGCGGCCAAGCCACCGGCAGCCCGCCCGAGGGCACTCCGACCGCCGGTCACGGTTCACAATCCCCCATTGCCGGTGCCGCGTCCGGCACTGTCGTGCAAGGTGTGTCGGACGAAGACGAATACGGCCTCTGGACAGCGAAGGTCCGCAAGGCCTGGCTTCGCCATCTCCCCCCCGAAAAGATGCTGCCGGACAGCCAACCAGCCTATGTGGCGTCGTGGATCTACGTCTTCGGGGTGCTCACGCTCATGTCCCTCACCGTCGTGATCGCCTCGGGCACGGTACTTGCACTCGAGGGTCCGACGTGGTGGCACATCAGCTCGATAGGGCTATTCGTCAACTCGCTGCATCTGTGGAGCGTGGAGTGCTTCTTCGGGTTCATGGCCATCCACCTTTGGGGGAAGTTTTGGATGGCCTCGTGGCGGGGGAACCGTCAGCTCACCTGGATGACCGGGGCGATTGCCTTCCTCATCTCGGTCTTCGAGGGCTTCACAGGATACATTTCCCAAACCAACTTGGATTCCCAGTGGATCGCCTTCGAAGCCAAGGACGCCATGAACGGTGCAGGCATCGGGGCCTTCTTCAATACCATGAACTTCGGCCAGGCGCTGATGTTGCACATCGTCGTCATGCCGCTGGTGATCGGCCTCGTCGTGGTCATACACATCGTGATGGTGCGGTTGCGAGGGGTGGTGCCACCTATCGACGCTCTGCCCGAGCATCTCGGCAAACCGGGAGGGGCCACTTCGAGTATCACCGTCTCAAGCGCAACAAAATCAGCACCTGGCTTCCCGGAAGCGTCGGATTCCGGATCGACCGTGGAAGACGCTGCGGGCTTGGGAGGAGGGTCATGAGCACGGCGAGCGCAACTCCGGGCCGCCACGACGGCACGGCTACCCGACTAACGCCCCGTCAAAAACGTGCGTTACGACGTGAGGCCGAGGCCGCCCCTTGGGAAGGACCCCACCGCCGGTACGACATCTTGAAGGAGGGCGCCATCGCTCTAATGGTGGTGGTAATACTCGTGGCGGTCCTGGCCATCCTGTTCTCCTCTCCCGACGTGCCGCCGGTCACTCTCCAGGCGTGGTCGTCGGCCCAGCCAATCGGGTTCACCCAGATCGCCCTGTCCGAGCTCGAGGGAACCAGCACGTCTGCCACCTACGGGCCGCCATACAACCACGGGTCGGGCTCGGTGCAGGATATCTACGGGGTGTCGATCCAGCGGGCCATCGGGGTGACGGACCCGATCAACCCGGCCAAGGATTTCGTACTCGATCCGCTCGGCACCGTCTCGGGTCAACCGGCGCTGAAAGCAGCCCTCGCGCGCTACGGCAGCGCCGACCAACCGACCCGTCGATCGTGGGATCAGGCCTATGGGCGCGCGCTGTCCGCGGCAAAGATGGTCAATTCGCAACTGGTAGTACCGCCGGGCAACTATGGGCCGGTCGGGACCATGTTGACGAGTTTTCTGTCGATGGCCCGATCCGGTGGCCTCGACGCCCAGCTGGTTGCCCACTCGGCCTTCTACACGACCAACTACACCAATCCGCTCCTCTTCATCGGTGACTCGGCCGTGGCCCAACCATCGAGCTACTGGAACAAGATCGTCACGGCCCAAAAGATGCAGAGCCATCAGTGGGGCATGATGAACGAGACGGGGTCCTGGCCCGGACAGCCCTGGTTGTGGCTGTACGTCATGTGGTATCAGGTTCCGCCCATGTCGACCTCCAGCAACGGGGACGTGGAGGTCATTGCCATCATGACCATCCTCTCCCTCGGGCTGGTATTCGTTCCATTCATCCCCGGCATCCGGGATCTTCCCCGATGGATCCCAGTCCATCGGCTCGTATGGAAGGACTACTACCGCACCTACGGTTCGACGTCCAACGGTCACCCCGGTGGAGCTGCGGCCGCACCGATCGAGAGTACAACAACGGGGGTCGATAACTAACTCGGTACCGTTGTAGTCACCAGGGTCACCACAAGTACCGACAAGAGGATGCGAAGCACGGCCTCGACTCTCCTCCATCGGAAACCGCGTCCGGCTTGCATCCCTTCACCACCAATCTCTCCGGCCCGAGGGGCATCTCGTCATCGAACGTGTGAGGAGTGGGGACTTTTTCTGGCCATCAGCTGGGACTTCTCGGTAGCCACGGACAGGCGCTGATGCCGAGCGCGGTGCTCGAAAGACGCCCAGAGCAAAGGAGCAACCTTGGACAACTGCCCGTCGGGCCGCCAGGTCGAAATCACCTACGAGGACCAGCGAGCGACTGTCGTGGAAGTCGGCGGTGGGATCCGCTGCTACGAGGTCGGCGGCCGATCCGTCTTGGACCCGTATCCAATCGACGCCATGTGCGACGGCGCCCACGGCGCTCCGCTCATTCCTTGGCCCAACCGCTTGGCCGATGGAAAGTACCGATTCGACGGGGTCCAGTACCAAGTAGCACTCACCGAGCCCGAAAAGCACAACGCCATTCACGGTTTGCTCCGCTGGCGAGCCTGGCAGGTGATGCGCTCCTCGACCACAGCGGTGACGATGGGGATCCGCCTGCATCCGATGCAGGGCTATCCGTTCCTCTTGGACGTCGAGGTGAACTATGCCCTCGGCGGCGACGGGCTGACGGTGACAACCACCGCCACGAACCCCGGGGTTCGCCCCTGTCCCTATGGCGCGGGCCAGCACCCTTACTTGTCCCCGGGGACCGGTCTTATCGACCAGTGCACACTGCAGCTCGAAGCCGGCGCTCGCATCGTAACCGACGACGAACGCCAGCTGCCGATCGGCACCGAGGCCCTCGATCGCACCTCCTACGACTTTTGCAAGCCACGCCTCCTCGGTGCTACGAAGCTTGACACCGGCATCACCGACCTCGTCCGCGACGCGAGTGGCCGAGCCTGGGTGCACCTCTTGGGAACCGACGGAAAGCAAGCTGCGCTCTGGGTTGACCGGAGCTACCCGATCATCCAGCTCTATACCGGCGACACCCTCGCACCCGAACGACGACGGAAGGGCCTCGCCGCCGAGCCCATGACGTGTCCGCCCAACGCCTTCGCAAGTGGCGACGGGCTGACCAGGTTGGAACCCGGTCAGAGTGTGTCCACGGTCTGGGGGGCGCGCCTCACCTGAGCGAGACGTAACCGAAGCCAGCCGACATCCCGGTCGTCCTTGGGGATACCGAGGACCTCGCCCGGAATATGACCTTCGGGCGATGCCGCGGCGGAAGCAGCCATTCACAGGCTCGCATGCCGGTTCGCCTCAGTGCGCTCCGGGATTCTCCTTCCCCATGGAATCGAAGAGCTGGGTGGCGGCCAGGGCGTTGAACGGCAGGGCCACGTTGTACTTGACACCTTCGAGGAAGGCGGACTTCAAGTCTTTGAGCAGCACAGCCAGGGCGGTCTCCGCCGTCCAGTTCTCGAATTCGGACCACTTGCGTACGACCCAGCTGTCGCCGCTGCTGGCCTTCAGGAGGTTCAGATTCTCCTGCTCGGGCAGCTTGTAGTGCTCGCCCAGCTTCAACCCCTCGGACACGGCGTTCATGGTTATACCGAGGATCATGGTGTTGACAAGCTTTGCAACCTGGCTGTTGCCAGGATTCTCGACGTAGTAGAAGGTGTGGGAACCCATCGCATCGCAGTATGGCTTGAAGGACGTGAAGATTGCTTCGTCGGCGGAAGTCATGATCGACAGCGTGCGGTCATGAGCGCCCGACGCCCCGCCACTCACCGCAGCACTGATCAGCTTCAAATCGCTTTGCCCTTCGATCTTCGCGCCCAGGGTGCTCATCACGACGACCGTCATCCCTTTGGTGCGCCCCGACAACAACCCGTCGTGGCCGAACAGGATTTCCACGTTCGGGGGTAGTCCCGGACCATCGAGATCATCGCCTCGTCAGCCTGATCCGCAACCTCTCTCACGGTCTGCACCATGGTTATTCCGGCCGCGCCCGCCTTTTCGTAAACGCCCTTGAAGGCGTCGTAGCCCAGCATCCGGGAGATATTGACTACGGTTGACAGGCCGTCGAAATTCTCCCTCACCGTCGCAGACAAGGTGGAGAAACCGCGATAAGGGATGTCCAGCCTTGAACTGAGCTTCTCGTTTAAAGGCACGTCTTCGGGGATTTCCCTGTAAATGTATTTTGGGGTCCTTGCAGGCCCTCCCCGCTTGCCTGCGCCGCCCACCAGTTGACCCCTCGGCCACTCCGACGATCACGACGGGGCGCGAAACGACGCTCGATGGGCGGCGTGCTTTCGGCAAAGCCTTGTTGCTCCTAAACCGCCGCCTTGGATCCTCCGTCGATAGCTATCGTCTGCCCGGTGATCGACTTCGCACTGTCAGAAGCGAGGAACAGCGCCAATGCGGCAATGTCGTTAGGATCGACGAAGCGTTTGATGGATTGCAGACTCAGGGCATCGGCGGTGACTTCGCCGAGGCTGCGTCCGCTGGCATCCGCGCGGCCTTGCAGAACACGGCGGATTCGGTCACCCTCCACTGCTCCGGGGGCGATGGCGTTGACGCGGACTCCGGCGTCACCGAGCTCAGCGGCCAACGTCTCGGTAAGAGCGATCAGCCCGCGCTTGGTAACAGCGTAGGGGCTTCGGTCCGGGTAGGCGAACCTTCCACCGAGCGAACTCATGATGATGACGACCCCGGCGTCGGACCTTCTCAAAAGCGGGATTGCCAGTCTCGTGACATTGAACGTGCCGGTCAGGTTGACGCCGAGGACCGCCTCCCACTGGTCGGGGTCCATCTCCTCCACCGGGGAGGTGGGCCCGGAAATCCCGGCGTTGTTCACCAGCACATCGATCCCGCCGAGCGCCGCGGCAGCGGCCTCCACGAATGCCTCGATCGAAGATCGGTCCGACACGTCGCAGACGGTCGCCGTGATCGACGGGTTTCCTTCCGTAGCCTCGCGCAAAGCCTTCTCGTTGATGTCGCAGATGTACACCCGGTCGCCGTTGGCGGCGAAGGCTTTCGCCACTGCAAGACCGATGCCGCTTGCGGCAGCGGTCACGACGACGCGTCTCTCGTTGTTCATTTCCATCCTCTCCTCTTGCCTATCTTCTTATCGTTGAACTTGGCACTTGTCATGTAATCTCGAGGCCACCGATTTAGTCCAGTCTGTTCGGTCAGTTCGGTTCGGCGCGGCGCCACGTCAAGACAGAGTTGACGGTCTGTCCGCTCGATTGGATCGGCGCCACGGTTCCCAAGTGCAAGATGTCACCATCGACTTTCACTCGCCGCGGTTGGGTTTGGCCGGTCCAGTCGGGGAACAGCGATACGAACATGGAATGGGTGAGGGTCTGGGTCTCTTCGTCAACGTGGAACGGACCCGAGTAGGCGATGTAGGAGGTCCCCTCCTCCCGGTACTCCTCCGGGGTTCCTGCGAACCAGTCGCCCGAGGCGAAGTTCGGCCGGTCGGGCTTCGACAGCTGGGCGGACATGTACCCGTCCGGGGTGTACATGATGATCCCCTTGGGCTCGTGTCCCAGCGGCTCGAAAGGCTCCGACCCGTCCACCGGGATCTCCTGGTAGGAGACGAGCTTCCAGGCGCCGATCAGCCTATTCCGTAAACTTTCAGTCATCAATATCTCCAAGTTTCCAGGGACCGCTGAGGCGGTTAATGAGTTTCGACAATCGGATGGGATCTGGGCGAGCGAGCGATGTTGACCAGAGCCAAGACGACCAGGGCGGTAATGGCTACGGCGCAGATGAGCGTGGCGTCGAGGTTGCCGATGTGCTGAGAGGCCACTCCCACGCCGATCACCGGGGTTATGAGGCCAAGATTGGCGGCCACGAAGTACGTCGAGATGACCTGGCTGCGGTGTTCAGGCGGGGCCAGCTGGTTGGTCGAAGCGAGGCTTGCGCCGTATACGAGCCCGACACCGAAACCGCCGATGACCGTCCCAGCAATGAATACCGCCAGGGAAGCGGCGGACAGACCCGCGACTATCACCCATAGTCCGGCTACCAAGGTAACGAATCCAGAGACCACGGCGACCCGGTGCGCCAGACCCCGGAACAAAACCTCGGCCAGACAGGCGACCGCGAAGATTAGGAACACGACCACGCCTGCCACCGCCGCGTTCGTCTGGTGCAAGGTTCCGATTAGAAACGACGGGGCCAATGCTGCGAAGAGGCCGAGCAGAGTGAACGAACAGAAGGCGGCCACACCCGCCGAGATCAGGTCCTTCCGCAACGCAGCCGGTACCCCCAGGCCGGCGAAGCGAACTGTTGGTCGACGTCGGGAGCCCACCGTCTCAGGAGCAAGGTGGATACCCTGAGGGGCCCGCGGTTTTCGGTCCAGTCCTAGCGTGAGCCAGAGCCTCGGGTTCGTTTGGCAAGATTAGCGGTTGTCGGCCCTTGCGTCTTCGTTATGGCCATCGTCGTTGATTGATTTCCGGTAGTAGTTGATCGGCTGTGGACCCTGTGGGCGAGGCGAAGCGTCGTCCACAAGTCCAGCAGCCGCTATGCGGCCTTCAGTTGCGGCGCCGCCCAGCCCTTGTACTTGGCTGCGCCGGCAAGTACCTGCCTCTGTTCGGTGATGTCGAGGGTCCTGAACTCTTCCGGGGTCAGATAGCCAAGGGAGCTGTGGCGGCGACTTGCGTTGTAATCGGCCCGGGCGTGATCCAGAATGGCCTGGGCTTCGGGGATGTCCAAGAAGAGCTCGCCGTTCAGGTACTCGTCCCGTACGCGGCCGTTTAGAGATTCGATCACCCCATTCATCCAGGGCGAGCCGGGCTCTGTAAAGAGCAGCTCCACCCCCATTTCCCCACACCAGTCCGCCAGGACGCCGGCGATGAACTCTTCGTCCGTGGTCGACACGCAGGTAGACGGGCGTTCCATTCTCGGCCACCAGGCCATCCAGGGTGGCGATGACCTCCAATGAGTCGATGGATCTGGCGGCTCGTGAGGCCAGCCAGCGCCGGTCATACTCGTCCACGATGTTCAAGAGCTTGATCACCCTTTTGTCTCCGGTCTGATCGAAGGTGGAAGTCGGCCGTCCAGGTGCCGTTGGAGTCAAGGGGCCTATGCCATCCCGAAGGGCTGCCATGGCGCTTGGTGCGCTTTTTCTTGTAGGGCACTTTCAACCCCGCCTCCCTCCAGAGCCTCTGAACATAACTCCTGGCCAGATGCCATCCCTCTTTGAGAAGGGCCGCCCAGGCCCGCTTATAACCGTGAGCGGGGGTTGGAAAGCGCATAGGCCTTCAACCATGTCGTGATCTCGGCATCCAATTCATCGGGGGGTTTTGGTTGGTAGCGCTCACGTGGAGCGGTGCTGGCCGATGAGTTTGCAGGCTCTTGTCTCGCTAACCCCGAACCGGCTGCGCAGTCTCTCGACTGAGCGTCGGCGCCGGTTCGGGGTTATCGGTTTCCCGAGGCGATCTCGCCCAGCATGTCGATGTCGAGCGCCTGGTCGGCAACGATCTTCTTCAGGCGCTTGTTCTCGGTCTCGAGTTCCTTCAGCCGCTTGGCATCGGTCGCCTTCATCCCGCCGTAGGTGTTCTTCCATCGGTACCAGGTGGTCTCGGTGATTCCGAAGGAGCGGGCCACCTCAGCGACGGTAGCTCCTTTGTTGAGCATCTCGTCGCCAACGGCTGAGCTTTCGGATCACCTGCTCAGGGGTGTGGTGACAAGGACTTCATCGTCGGAAACCTCCATTTCCATTCTGGAGGCCCGGACTCACATTTCGGCTGGACCGGTTTTGGCGGAGCCCGTCACGAGCCTCAAGCATCTGGTCCGAGGAGCCAACAAGGGTGTGTGGTTCGTTTGACGCGATTGACTCGTTCCACCCTTGATGGAGAGCTAGTCCTGCGCCACGGAGCTGAAGGATGCGTGCTGGCAAGCGCCACCGTTCATGCGCGGATTGAGCCCAAAGTTCTTGCTCGCTTGAGAGCAGTTATCCACATTCCAACCTATACAGGAGAGTACAGGATAGTTAACGGTTAAAGAATAAGGAGTTTCATTACCGTTTATGCGTAAGGGCATTACCGTTTATGCGTGAATCCATTACCGTTTATGCGTAGATCGAGTTCAGTTCCGATGTGCTCGGATGAGTTATCCACAATGCGTGGCGGACCGAGTCAGCCGTCACCGACGGGCGAGACGACTGGACGGCAGCTTCATGATGTGAGTCGCCGAAGGGAGCAGTCGGAGTCCTGAGTCCTCGGCGATGAACCGTGCCTCCGGGTACGCCTCATGGACCTTCGCAAGAGCAGCTTTCATCTTGAACCTGAAGCTGAAGCTCCTTGTAGTCGGAGCCGAACTGGGCCTGAAGCCCCTCCCAAGGGATCAGGGTCTCCCGGTCGAGATAGCTGTACCGGTAGGTCAGCCAGGTGTAGAGGTCGAGCGCCAGTGGGGACCGCTTGAGCTGTCGGAGAGTTGCGACGTCAACTGGAACGGGTCTCTCAATGATGTCGTCGAAGAACTTCTCCCCCAGTGTGACCGTACTGTTCCAGAGCGTTCCGTAGCTTGGCTTCTTCGGATTCCACCACAGCTCGTAATCGCTGGCGACGCCCAGCGAGGAGCCTCGGGATACGTCCACGTCGTCGAACGTGCAGACAATTTGTGAGGTGAACAGACGACGGAGTTGCTCCTGGAGCCTCGGGATCGTTCCCCATCGGCCTCCGGTTGGGACCAGCCCAAGCTGGGCCATGAAGCCTGAGAGCGTCGGTCCAAGCACCAGCTTCCGCTCCCTTGTTCGGACGGCTTCGGTTGTGAGCCAAGCGATCAGGAGTCGGGGTACGCCTCCATACGGGAGGCCGACATGCTGTGGCGACCACATCGAGAGCGTGAGCTTGCCGTTGTGCCTGGTGTACTCATTCGTCGTTGGCTTGGAGTGCGGAAGCGTGACCTGCGCCATGACCCGGGCCATGTAGCCGAGGTTCTCGGTACGGCGGGCCATCTCGACTTCGGCGGCGAAGACTTCAGCGGCAATGGCGCTCAGGCTGCCCATAGAGTCGAAGAGATCGTCGCTCGTGCTCGTGCTCTCCTGGTCCGAAGATGTCCCTGGAGGGCATCGACGATGACCTGGCTCTTGCTGCGCCCGGAGTTGGCTACCTCAGTTTCAACGGCTTTCACAAGTGACACAGGGCAGTAGAACGTGACCCGAGTGTGCGTGTCTTCCCAGCGCTCCTCCGGGGAGGTGGACGGTTTACCGTCTACGGTCAACGGTGGACGGTCAACGGTAGCGCCGGGGATATCCGAGACACTGGAGGGAGCTTGGTAGAGCGCTTCACGGCCCTTCGGTGCTGGTGCGTTCCCAGCTTGCAGCCGATCATGCAGCGAGGTTCTTGCCACGGCTGAGCACCTCCCTGGCGAGCGCCATGAATCGCTCGGCGACATCGCTTGATGGCTCAAACGAAGTAATCGGAAGACCAGCGAGGGCTGCGTCTTGAAGAGCTACACGACGAGGGATGGCCGGAAGGACGAGGTTGGCGTACTGGCTGTTCAGTTGCTCCATGACCTCACGGGCGTGTCTGGTCGTTGCCGTCGCCATGGTGGGGATGATGCCGAGAAGCGGCACACCCGCACGGTCCGTCATCTCCTGGAGATGTGGCAGCGCCCGGAATGCCATGAACTCCGGAGGGCACGTGACCAAGGCTCCAGTGGCTGCATTGAATGCGCTGTAGCTCAGGACTCCGAGCCCAGGTGGAGTATCGATGATCGCAAGGTCACAGACGGACTCAAGGCTGATCAACACTCGACCGAGGCCCTGGTGCCAGTTGTCGAGTTTCGGTAATTCCACTTCTGCCCCAGCGAGATCGAGATCGGAAGGAAGGAGAGAGAGCCCCGGCACGCTGGTGCCGACAATGGCTTCCTGACGTTGAGCCTGACCCATCAATACTTCGTAAAGCGTCGGCTTTCCCTGAGTAATGCCGAGGGCAGCGGCACACGCTCCTTGAGGATCGGTGTCAACAAGAAGTACCCGCATTCCTAGGTTTGCGAAGGCACCAGCAAGGTTTACTGCGACAGTTGTCTTGCCCGATCCACCCTTGTGAGCTGCGACAACAATCTTTTCCATGACATGGTGGAGTATGAGGAAATCGCTAATGGATAGTCAAGTGCAGTGACATATGACCGTTTACGGTAAACCGTCGCCCGATGACGGTTTACCTGCAATGAACTCGGAGTAACCTGGGTGGTTGTCACCAGAATGACCGTTGTCCGTGGACGGTAGACGGTAGACGGTAGACCTTGTTTATCAGCGACGCCGAGGAACGGTTCGTGCAGGCTTACTCGTGCGGGTGTCGGCTTCAGGACTAGCGAGCTGTCGCTCCAGGTCCGTGAACGCAGCGATCACCTCAGGAGCCTCAAAGGCACGGTTGCGCCGACCGACGGTGACCTGCCGGAGGATGCCCGCATCGACAAGTCGTTCAATGGCGTCAGCCGCAGGCTTGAAGGTCCGCCCGATCAACGCAGCAGCGCTGTCCACCGTGAGGATCGGGGCACCAGGAAGACTCCGTAGGAGTCGGTCCGTTCCAGAGTTGGCACGGATCGTGCCGAGACGCTCTCGCCACTGCTCCTCAAGGGAAGCGGCTCGTTCCTCGAACATGGTGGCGTCAGCGACAGAGCGAGTGCACGCTCCGGCAAAACGCCCAACCCACGTGTTGATTCCCTCGGCCGCTTTCGGCGAGGTGGGTGACCCGACGAACCGGAACTGCGTGAGCCCATCGATGTAGCTCTGCGCCCACGTCGCCAGTACGAGCGAGACGGGAGGGAGGACACGGGCCGCCAGTCCTCTCCGGCGAAGGATGAGATGGATGAGTGCTCGTCCCGTTCTGCCGTTTCCATCGACGAACGGGTGGATGGTCTCGAACTGCGCATGAGCGATGGCCGCTTGTGCGACGGCGGGAAGGTCGTCGGTACTGGAGAAGGCGCAGAGGTCCGCCATCAACTCCTCGACATACTCATGAGGGGGTGGGACGAACGCAGCAGAACACGGGTTGTAGCTGCTTCCGCCGATCCAGTTCTGTTCCTCTCGAAACCGTCCTCCGTACTCCTCAAGCCTGGTGCCAGCCAGGAGCCGACGATGCACTTCGAGGAGTACATCGACCGTGATGGGTCCCCCTGGTTCGACGGCATCGACGCCGTAGACCATGGCATCGATGTTTCCGAGCACCTCGGTGGCGGTGACATCGGATGAGGCTTCCTTCAGCCCACGGATGACCTCGGCATGGAGGAGCCGTCGTGCTCCGACTTCCAGTCCCTCGATGCGTGACGAGGCAACGGCCTCGGCCCGCAAGAGGATGCGGGCAAGCGCCTCGGTGTCAACGAGTGCCCGAGCATCGGCGTTGAGACGGACGATGGCAGCCTCGGCATCAGCGACGTCAGCAGCGACGTCGCCGTCAAGAACGATCTTGCGACCGATGAGCGGATCGGGGACATAGGCTTCGTAGTCGCAAGGGACACGGTCCCTCCGGGGAAGCCCGGACCCTCCGAGGTCGCTCTGCCAGCGGCGCTTCACAACCTTTGACATGGAATCTCCTTATTGGAGTTTAGTGTACAACCTCCAATAAGGCGTGTGGGTTATTTGCGGTTCTGGAAGCGCTTGCTCAGCGACGCTTCGCCCGACGAGCAGCATCGACCCGGGCAGCGAAGTCACGAGGGGAGAGGACAGGGATGCCTCGCCACGGCGTCATATGGAGGAGGTCGCTGTCGTTCGAGACGATGAGGACGGCTTGAGCAGCGAGCGCCAGCTCCAGGATGCGGTTGTCCTCGTAGTCAGGACAGTCGGTGACGGCCTCGTCGGGTTCGAGCACTCCGCCACCGGACGCCTCAGCGATCTCGACGAGGACGCTGAGGTACTCCTCGATGGGCTCCGGGTCCCACTCGAAGCCTCCGTCGGCTTCAGGGGTTTCGAGCACCCGTTCGATGTTGGCGAGCACATGCGGGCTCAGCCACAGGCTGAACTCGACCGCATCGTTGGCGATGCCAACACAGTCAGCGGCGTAGTGCCCGGAGGTTGGGGGCGGACTCGGCCACGACTCGAACGAATCTTGACCCGTGACGACAGCATCGATGAAGACGTTGACGTCGAAGACGACCGGCTGTGCCGATCTCCTCTCGGTCACACCTCCGCTCGGCGAGCGAGGACTCGCTTCACCCGGTCGCTGATCTCGCTTGGAGCGATGCCACGGTCGGAGGAGCGCTTGGCTCCGTAGGACTGGATGGAGCGAAGACGCTGAGCACGGTCTGCTGCTTCCATGCGGTCCATGGCCATCCGCAGAAAGGCACTCCGATTGCCTCCGCTGAAGACTTCCACGAGGTGGTCAAGGCGGGACTGCTCGGTCTCCGGGATGGAGAAGCCGACAGTGACGGAGTGGCTGTTGCGAGACTTGGTGGTGCTCATGGACTCAGTATACGGCACATGCAATCTACATGCAATCCCTTGTCGGCGACTCGTTTCTCCTGGTCGGCGGCACACATCACCCGGCGCCCTCCAGGAGCCGGTTGAGACCAGCGATGGGGACGAGGATGCGCTTGCCAATCCGGATGCAGGGAATCTCGCCACGGGCGACGGCCTCGTAGGCGAACGCTCGGGAGATGCCGAGCGTCGTTGCCGCCTCTTCGACGGTGAGAGTCAGCCGGCGGATCGGCTCGTTCGGGATGACGGAGATCACGCTGAACCTCCGGCGCCTTCGAGCAACCGCTGCAAGGCCACCTTGGGGATGAGGATGCGCCGACCAATCCGGATGCACGGGATTTCGCCACGGGCGACTGCTTCGTAGGCGAAGGTGCGGGAGATACCAAGGGCGATGGCCGCTTCTTCGACGGACATCGTGAGGCGCTGTTCGGGGCGGTCCGTGATGACCGGCCCGACGGTGCGCCCCTCAACATGAAGCTCTTCCCAAGAGAGGATGGCGACGGCCTCGTCGAACACGTCGCTGTGCTCGTCCCACCAGGAGCCTTGCGTGAGCGTGACGGTACCGACGGTCTCGCTGTTCTGTAGCTCAGGGAGTTCGTCGTCGGCCATGGCGTCCACTACCCGGCGCTCGGAAGGGCTGCCGGTTGCTTCCGCTTGGTCGGTTGCTTCTTGGGACCAAGGACGCCGCCCATGATGGCGGCTGCTGCCCGGTCTCGTTCTTCGATGAGGTGGCTGTACACCCGAAGGGTGAGGGAAGGGTCCGAGTGGCCGAGCCGGTCGGCCACAGTTCGGACGTCCACGCCAGCTCCAATGAGCTGGGTGGCAGTGAAGTGCCGAAGATCATGGAGCCGGACGTCTGGAGCACCGACCTCGTCTCGGACTCGGATGAAGAACGACGTCACGTTGTCGGGACGGAAGGGCGTCTCGGCTTCGACGAAGGGGGAGAAGACGAACGCATCCGCACTGAGGGTCGATCCTGCGGCGGCGACCCACTCGTCAACTCGTGCCCGATGTTCGGTGAGCAGCGCAATTCCGAACGGGTCGAGAGCAACCTTTCGGGAGCGCCCCGTCTTCGTGGTTTTCTCGGCGAGCCCACCCGGCACGACAACCAACGAACGGGAGACGCTCACGATCCCGAGCTGAAGGTCTACGTCGGACCAGCGAAGGGCGCAGAGTTCCCCTCGGCGCATACCCGTGAGAGCAGCGAGCATGAGGAGTGGAGCAAGCCGTGGGTCCCGCTTCTCTGCTGCATCGATGACCTTGTGGACGACATCGACGGAGGGAGCCTGCACCTGGTGATGTTCCAAACGGGGAGGCTTCGCCCGTTCAGCGATGTTGTACCGGACCCACCCCCACCGGACTCCTTGGTGGAGGGCGGCGGCGATGATGGCGTGGTGGTTCCGGATGGTCTTCGGCGAGGCTCCGGCGTCCTTCATGGCGCCGTACAGCTCGTCGAGATTCCTGGCAGAGAGACGGCTCAGGAGGACCTTGCCAAGCCGTGGCCGGATGGTCGTCTTGATCTGTGCTCGGTAGGTCCGGAGGGTGGTTGGGGAGAGGTCGAGCCGTTCGCACTCTTCGAGCCACTGGTCGAGGAGCTGACCGAAGGTCGCTCCGATTCCATCTGAGCGGGAAGGAGCTTGCTGGTCGATGAGGTCCCGGAGGGCTTCGTCTGCGGCCCTAGCGGACCCGTGGAAGGTCTTCGAGCGCACCTTGTACTTGTCGGTGACCGGGTCCTTCCCAAGGGAGACCCGCAGCTCCCACACCCCACGCTTGATCTCACGCTTCGATCCACGCACGAAAGCAAGCGTAGCGAGATTTTGGGATTCGCTTTGGGATTCTTGAGGGGGCAGCGGAAGGGCCGGTGCTCTCGCGCCAGCCCTGAACCGCACTTTTCCTTGGTGGCGGGGGCAGGATTTGAACCTGCGACCTTCGGGTTATGAGCCCGACGAGCTACCGTGCTGCTCCACCCCGCGTCGTGGAATTAACATCATACACTTGGCGACCGGGCATCGTGCAGCCGGCCAGTGCCTCAGGCGACCCGCCGAGATGGCCTGGTGCCAGCGCCCACACACCTGGATCAAGCAGGAACGGCGCCAAGGTCCGACGTCCTTACACCGACTGTGCAGCCAAGTGAATGATCGTGAGCACTCACGATTCATCCCTTCGCGGATTCCCTTGTGGCTTCTGGCCCCACCTGCAGCTGCTGGCAGCGGTCTAATTCTGACCCACCCGGCGGGTGTTGGGGGGTTTCACGCAGACAGCGCAACGACTTCAGAATAATTCTCCGCGGGCCTCCGGTAGCCGAGCGTCATCTTCGGCCGCCCGTTGAGCGAGTCTTCGATGAGCGAAGATCGTCGGCCGATGTCTTCGTCGCCACCAGCCGCAAGAGGACCTCCGGCTGTTGCGGGCGGCAGCGTCGCCGGCTCCCCAGGGTCGCGGCTCGTCCAAGCGGCTGTGCCGGGTGGTCCAGCCAGCGTGATACAAGGCCAGCCCCGGTAACTGCCACGGGCTGGCGGCCAAGGATAGATCCAGGACGGCGGTCGGGCGCCGTAACCACGACCCGCCACCCGCGCCTCGTTTAGGTCCTCGCCACCGCCTGATGGTCGGAATCGAAGTTGCGCCCCAGGAGCCTACGCCGCCGACTGGAGGCGAACCGACCAGGCCAAGGCAACATATGGACAATCCATACGCCTTTTCTCCATGTGCTGCCTCGCCGCCAGTTATCTGGAGTCCCAGGTACGGCCCCGCGGTACCCCATGCCATGGCACGGTGTTTACCGAGGCGGAAAACGTTCGAGCCGTACCGCTCCGATCGGCGCGGGCTAGCGCTCGACCCACTTCGGAGAACGCTTCTCAAGGAAGGAGGCCATCCCCTCCTTTGCGTCCGCGGTCTGGCTTGCAGCTGCCATGACTTCGACCGCGTAGGAGTATGCCTGGTGTTGGTCCATAGCGAGCTGCTCGAAAAGCGTCCGCTTTCCAATGGCCTTGGACATCGCGCTGCCGCGAGTGGCACGCTCGAGCAAGTCCAGCGTGGCCGACTCGAGGTCCTCCAGAGGCACGACCCGGTTTACGAGACCCCACTGAAGTGCTGTGTTGGCGTCGATCGCATCGCCGGTGAGCGCCATCTCGAAGGCCTGCTTTCGACCGATCGCCCGACCTACTTCCACCATCGGCGTGTGGCAAAACCACCCGCCCTTCCCCCCGGGCGTGGCAAAACCTGCTCCTTCAGCGGCGACCGCCAGGTCCGACGCCGCGACCAACTGGCAACCGGCGGCCGTCGCCAGGGCATGCACCCGCGCAATAACGGGCTGGGGAAGGTGGTGCATCGTGTTCATCAGCTCAGTGCAGGTGGACAAAAGCTCCCGCATCGCGACTAGGTCTGCGCCGACCATGTCGGCAAAGTCGTGTCCAGCCGAAAAGACCGGCCCGTTACCGGCCAGGATCACGCCCCGAGCATCGCTCTTTCCTGCCTCGACAAAAGCGGCTGTCAGCTCCCTCATGTGTTCGAGCGAAAGCGCGTTTCGTCTCTCAGGCCGATTCATCGTGATCGTGATAAAGGGTCCTTCACGCTCGACCAGGACCATCTCGAACGCCATAGTGGCCCCCTCTCCCTCCGTGAGTCTTTCGTCGGTGTCAACGACACCCTAGCTCTCACAAGTGCCTCTTGAATGGACATGACGGATTCAGCGAACCGTTGCCGGGAGCCGTCGAGCCGGCATCCGGCTTCCGGCATGAGCGCGGCCCAACACCTACGGCCCGACCAGCTTCGGCCACTGTTCGGGGTGCGCCATGAGCCCCAAGCACGCGACCCGGCGATTGATCAGATGCCTGGCGGCCATCCAGCTCTCGGAGTGGTGGAGTGGCGAGCCCCCATTGGCGCCAAGGGCAGGCGCACGCTGACGGCCGTACCCATCGACTCCTGATCCGGTGCCATTCCAGATGGACTTCTCAACCGAAACGCGTTCGGCGCGCCCTGGACATTCACGTTCACAACAGTGACCGGGACAAGGATCACAACGGATTCGACCACGGCTGTCGGGTAAACCCGACGGGTTCCACCAAGAGCACCGTGCGGCGCTGTTAGGCGGTCGACGCCGCCGGTGCCGTTGTGGTGGTCGAAGCGCTGGTCGAAGAGCTCGTCGAAGAGCTGCTCGAGCTGGATTGCAGCTGGTTCAGTATCGTGCCGATCTGGTTGATCGCGCTCTGATACCCTGCCAGATTGCCGGCCTTCAGCTCGGCCTGTGCCTGCTGATAGAGCTGAACCGCTTGGGCCACCAACTGCGGGGATGTCTTGCCCTTGGTGGTGGTGCCGCCGCCCGTGGCGGGAGGTGAGGTCGGCGTGGAGACCTGGGCGGAACCCTGCACCCCCTGGAGGACCGTACCGAACACGTCGTCCAGTGCGCCGGCGAGGGTGGGCTCCATAACCGCCTGAGTCCCGTAAACCACTATCACCTGTTTGATCTCGGGAAGCGGATTCTGCGCAGAGGTGACGTAAAGCGGGCGTATGTAGAGGAGCGACTGGTGGATGGGGACCATCATCGTCGAGCCAAAGGTCACCTGGGAGCCATGCTGGTCCAAGAGGCTGATCTGCTGGGAGATCGCAGTGGTGGAGTTGATCCGCGCATTGATCAGCGCCGGGCCGTCAATCTGTTGCCCTCGCGGAGTCACGTAGTCGGTCAACTGGCCGTAATTGGACGCGCCGCTACCAGCCACCAGGAATCCTGTCAGATTCTGCTGCACACCTGATTGTGATACTGGGACAAACGGCTCAAGGAGGTTGTAGGTAGGCCTGGTCTGGCCCGGCATACGCAGCAGCTCGTACTCGGGTGGGAAGCGGGCGGCGTTGGCCTGGCCAAGGCTGCCCGACAGTGCCTGGTTGACCGGGCCGGTACCCGGATCCTGGGCGATCGACCAGGCATCGCCGGCATTGTAGAAGTTGGTCGGGTTGGTGATGTGGTAGTAGCCGTACATCGCCGACTGCACCACGAACATGTCCTCGGGATAGCGGAAGTGGTCGACCAGTGCCTTGGGTGCCTGGGAGACCGGAGTGAACATACCCGGGAAGATCTTCTCATAGCTGCGAATGATGGGATCCCTGGGATCGGTGACGTAGAAGGTCATCGAGCCGTTGTATGCGTCGATCACGACCTTTACCGAGTTGCGCACGTAGTTGAAGTTGGTGTTCAGGCCGGATGCGGAATTCAGTGCCGAGGTGTTCGCTGCTTGGGAGTACGGGTAGTTGGACGTAGTTGTGTAGGCATCCTGGATCCATTCGATGCGCCCGTTGACGATCGCCGCATAGGGATTGGAGTCGAGTTTCAGGAAGGGCGCGGCCTTGGTGATCATGTTCTGGATATTGCGCACGTATATCATGCGCGAGTTGCTGTGGATCAACCCGGAGATCAAAAGATTGATGTCGTTGAAGCGCAGAGCAAAGGCTGCCCGGCGAATCTCGGAGGTGAGGGCGACGCCGCCCGTCCCCTGGTAGTGTGTCTCGACGGACGTCCCTGACTGGGTCTGAAAGTCAATCTCGGGCTGAGCGGTGTTCCCCACCACGTACCCGCTCTCGCCGATACCGTAGTACACCTGGGGCTGGGTAATCACCGGCGCTCCCGCGGAGGAGACCGGCGGGACATCCTGGATCGCAAACTGGGGGTTTCCGTCAGCGGTGATCTGGTTCGCCTCGGAGAGCACCGCCCCGTATCCATGCGTGTACTGCAGATGCAGGTTGACCCACGATTGGGCCGGGAGGTCCGACTGGTTGAGTTCCCGCACGCCGAGCAGAGTCGGCGTGGGAACGCCGTTCAGGTCGTAGTGATCCACCGACAGAACGTTGAACTGGTAATAGGAGCGTATCGCCTGCAGCTTGTTGAAGGTTTGGATCGGGGAATTGGGATCCCAAAGCCGGACGGCCCCGAGGGTGGCGATGTCGCTCTCCAGCGCCGGGACAGTGAGGTTAGTCGAGTAGGCAAAGGGGGTCGCCTTGATCTTGTCCAGGCCGTAGGCATAGCGGTCCGCCGCTATATCCCTCGTGATATAAGGGAGCTCCTTGGATACCTGGGAGGGCTGGACGATGAATTGCTGCATAACCGCGGGATACACCCCGCCAAGAATTACCGACATCAACGCCCAGAGACCCACGGCGATGATCGGCATCACCCATCCCTGTCGGCGGATGTTGTAGATCAGAATGCCCGCCGAGACAACGGAGATCACCGCCAGCAACGTGACGGCCGGGAGCACCGCATGGACGTCGGTGTAGCCCGCACCTTCGACATATCCCCTCGTCGAGGTGACCAGGTGGAATCGCTGCAGGTAGTAGCCCACCGCCTTGAGTAGCGCCATCAGGGCCAGCAAGAAGGAGATGTGGGCCTTCACCTTTGGGCCGACCCGTGTCCCCTGGCCCTGGACATGAATTCCACCGTTGAAGTAGTGGAAGGAGAGGCTGGCCAGGAGAGTTACCGTCAGGGCCAGGAAGCCCCACGAAACCAGGAAGGACAGGAAGGGCAAGCGGAAGACGTAGAAGCTCGCGTCGCGGTGGAAGAGCGGATCCACCTGGCCAAACGGAGTGGAGTGGGTAAAGAGCAGCCAGCTCCGCCACTGAGCCGTCGCACTCGAACCAACCAGCAGCGCAAGCAGAACCGAGACGCCGATTCGCCCGAGGATGCGCACCCTCCCCTTTGCGGCCTTGAACCGCTTGATCAGCTCCTCCTCCGGGCTGGGCTGCGCCTCGTTGGCCGAGATGCGCTCGGCAACGGTCAAGTTGATAAAGACAAAGATGAAAAAGACCACGTCAAAGGCGGCCGTAAGGGCGATTTTGGTTCCGAGCGTGGTGGTCCAGACGCTGGCGAGGTGAACCGACCGGAACCACAGGTAGTCGGTGTAGAAGATCGCGATTCCCCTCAGGGAGAGGATGACGATCACCAGCACAGCGATCACGATGACCGCCACCAGTTGCCTCTTGGTCAGGCGACGTCGAGGGACGGGTAGGTCAGTCGGTCTTCTCATGGCAAGACCACATTAGGCGAATTCAGGCACCAAGAGACAGCCGCACCCTATATGAGCTGGTGGAAAGAGGATTCCAGTGGGAAACTCCGAGCCGGAGGGGTTGGCCCCGGCCAGTTCGTTGTCCTCGCAGTCGGAGCATCCCGGTTCCGGGCCACGAAGCCATCGCACAGCTTTTGCATTCGTGCCATAAAGCAGCCAGGAGTTGGCCAGCGACGACACCAGGTCCTTGGCCAGAAGCTCCACATAGTCGGTCTTGAGCTCCCTGAACGCCGCACCGATGTTCGAAGCGAGTGCGACTTCGTCCTCGCTCTCGTGGCGCGCCAGGACACGGTCCAGTCGTCCGTGCACCTCGCCAGCCAGCTCTTCCGCGAGTTCGGCGACGGAATCGAAGAGCTCAGCGGGAGCATCAGTACGAATCGAGAGCGAGTTGACATCGCCGGCGACGCTCTCCGCGTAGCGGCTGTAGAGTCCGGCGGATGCATCCGAGACGGGCGCCACAAAGGCGCCCATGACCTCCGCATACCTTGCGGTCAGCGCTTCAACACCCCCAATCAGGCCCTCCGTGTCACGTACGCGTGTGGTGCGCAGCCCGTCGAGGAACTGGTTCTGGTCGTCCTGCAGGACCCGCTTGACTCTTCTGGCCAGCTGAGCCTGTAGCGCCACGAAGGTCTGGGCGTAGTCCTCGTGTATTGAGTAGGTGGCAACTGCCTCCGGCTCGGGCTCGGCCGCCTCCCCGGCCTCCGCCTCCCGAGACGTCGGGACGGCTTCGGCTTCGGGCACCGCCTCGCTCGGCACTCCTAGCTCCAGCGGCGACGTGTCGGAGAGGAGACGCGCGAAAATTCCCTGGACCGAGGTCTGTCGCGGTTCGGGCACCTCGTCCTCGCGAGGCTCGATAGTGGCCGCCGACTCAGGCACGCCCGCCTCCGGCTCTAAATGGCTTCCCTCGGCCTCGGGTTCGGGCTCTGCCGCCTCCGAAAGTTCTTCGGCCACCGGGATCACCTCGGGAGTCGCCTCTTCGGGCTCCTCTGCCTGCACCGCTTCAGCTTCGCTTACCTCGGCCTCCTGGGCCACCTCGGACTCGCCTGCCTCGGCCTGGGTTACCTGGACCTCTGCTGCAGCCGTAGTCACTGCAGGCGCCGCGGCATGCTCACCGTCGATATCGTTGAAGTAGTAGAGGGTACGCCGGGCCGCCTGCGCCGAGGACTCGCCACCGCCGGCTGTCGCCTCGCCGGCCTGGGAGGTCGAGGGGCCCTGGGCGACGGGCTCGGACTCCGGCTCCTGCTCGACGAGCTCGAAGCTGGGGACAGGTGATGGGTGGGCGAGCTCCTGGCTCAACTGGCCTATAACGGCTTGAGCGTTATGCATGACCGCGGCCAAACGGCTACGGCGATCCTCCAGCTCGCCAAGTTCCGACTTCGCCTGCGCAGTACGGCTCCGAATCTCGTCGTAGACGTCGGTACGCACCGCCTTTGCCCTGGTGATGATCTCCGCCGCGTCTTCGGTGGCCTTGGCCAGCTTGACGCGGGCCACCTCCTCCACCTCGGCCATACGTCCGGCGGCCTTCTCCTCGATCTCGGCGTCGGCACGCTCCATCCGCGTGCGGTGCTCCTCGGCCAAGCGAGCCTGGCGCGTGTCGAGTTCCTGCCGGCGCGCAGCGAGCTCGGAGTCCGCACGCGTGGTCACCTCGGCGGCGTAGGCCTCGGCTCGTGCTCGAATCGCTTCGGCGGCCTCACTTGCCGAGCGGAGAATCTCGGCCGCCTCCTCCCCCAGAACGGTCGTCACAGTGGCAACGTCCAGCCTGGCCAGGTCGCGTCGCGCCCTAAGACTTTCAAGTTCGGCCTTGAGGGAATCCCTCTCCTCGGTCAGGCGGTCCAACAGAGCGTGCTGCTCGGAGATGTACCCGGCCAACTGCGCTAAGTAACGGGTCACGTCGTCCGGCCGGAATCCACGGCGCTGGACGGCGAAAGTCCGGGAAATGATCTCGTTGGCCGCCAGACGCTCGCGCGGCGCCTCCGGGGTAGGGATGTCGGTCATAGCAATAGAGCTTAAGCCCAGCGGCGTGCCTCGTACCGGTCTTTTGGCCGCCGATCAGCTAGGCGGCCCCTGGATCATAGGTGGCCAAATGGTGCGAAACGAGGTAACCGATCGCCGAACGCAGGGTCGTCACCGGTACGATGACCAGCCCCTTCTGATTCGCCCCTCTCGCCGCGGCAAGCTCCTGAGGTGGGACAAGAAAAACCTTGGCTCCTTCGCGCGCGACGGCAATCGCCTTTTGCCGGACCCCTCCGACATCTCCCACCTGTCCTTGAGGATCCATCGTCCCGGTCGCCGCCACGGTGGCACCGGCCGAGAGATGCAGCACACCGAGCCCCTGGAGCACCCCAAGCGTGAAAGCCAGTCCAGCAGAGGGGCCGCCGATTTGGCCCGTGGAGATTGTTACCGGCCGCTGGAGCTTGAGCACCAGGCCGCTTACCAGGGAGACCCCGATGACCCTCTTACCCGAGTGCACGAACTTCTTGACCGTGACGACCAGTCGCCTTGGCTGTCCGACCGCGGATTGAGGCCGAGCGATGGCCAGAGTGACGGTTGACCCTGCTCTCTGAACAGCGTGTGCCGTTTGGAGCGCGGTGGTAACCGGTTTGCCGTCCACCGCCGTGATCACGTCTCCGATCTCCAGCTTGCGGCTGGCACCCGATATCGTTGCCACGATTTGGCCACCGTCGATTTGTTGCAGTGGAAGGTGGACCAGGCTGTATGCGGCCATTACCGCTGCGGTTTTGGAGTCCACCATCTGACCGATCTGGAGCTTGTTCAGTTGCGAGGGATTGGTGCCGCCGAATATCTCCGAGGCGGGATAAATGCTCACCGAGGAGTTGAACTGATCCACGAACCAGGTAATAGGCGTCAATTGGGTAAGGAGCACATCGGTCATGAGAATGCTGCCTTGACCCTTGACAGCTGGCTCCCCGGCAACTCTGATCTGGCTCTGGACCGGGATCGCGTCACCCGGAGAGAACGAGTACGCCGACAGCGGCAAGAACGCGATGGTGGAGCCGATGGCCACCCCTACCGCGGCAGTGGCGGTGATCGCCGCAACGCGGCGCGGCCGCTTGCTCCTGGCCGGCATCCTTTCCTCCTGCACCATCCGGGCACGGGGCCTGATCCCGCGGCGCCCGCGGCGCCACTACGCTAGATCCTAGGTTCGCCGAGCAAGGTTAGACCTTCGCCCCTGCCTCCACCAGCTGAAACAGGATGTCCATGCCTCAATCGCGTGACGAGCTTAGGGCGGGAATCGACCCACTCACCGATGCTGAACTCTCCCGCATGAGTGAAGTCGTCAAGGCCGGCTTCTCGGGTGACTTCGAGCCAGTCAAAAAAGGCCTTGCCGACCCTTGCGGCCGCGTGCGTGCGGCGGCGGTGGCCGCCTGCCGGCGGCTGGGGCGGCTGGATGTGCAGATATTGGAAGCCGTGCTAGCCGATCCGGAGCCCGAGGTGCGCCTGGCGGGGGCCAAGGCCGCGGCGAAGGCGGGCGGCGGCTCCCTGCTAGCGCGACTCGCACTCGAAAAGGACTCGCTGGTAGCCGAAGCGCTGATCTTCGCGCTGGGCGAGCAGCGGGACGAAGCCGCATACTCCGCCCTCTGCGAAGCGGCGACATCCCACCCTGACGCCCTATGCAGGGAGGCAGCGGTAGCGGCAATCGCCAACTTCGAGCGGGATGACTCGATCGAGGTGCTTGAAAAGGCGGCGAAGGATAAGCCGGCGATACGCCGCCGCGTCGCGGTTGCGCTCGCAGCGGTCGAGGATCCACGGGCTGGGGAACTTCTCCATCGCTTGGCAGAGGACAGGGACTGGCAAACGCGCCAGATCGCCAATGAGATCCTCGCCATCGAAGAAGGCGATCGGACCTGATTAGTCCCCTAAAGAGACCTGGTTGAGGATCCTGGCAGCCCCTATAACGGAAGCAGTCTCGACTACGACCGAGCGGAACACGGGAATTGCGCAGGCCTGGCCGACGACGACGTCGAGCCCGGTGGTCAACGAAGCCCTTCCTACCAGGGTGAGGCCTGTCTCCACAAGGTCGTTCGAGATTTCAGGGGGCGCGGTTGTCAGGGCCGAAAGGATCGTCTCCACGATAAGTTTCGCGCTCTCGGCACTTGCGTCGTATATCTCTCGGGCCGAGATCATCGCCTCGGCTTCACCACCTGTCTCGGCATCCCGCCCCACCACCCGCGCGGAGAGCTCCATGTGCGGATTGGCAAGATCCAGTAGCGACAGTTTCAGCTCCTCCAGGTCCGAGTCGACAAGGACGATGTTGTAGCTGCTGCGCAGATAAGAAGAGATGGCATTGGAAACCGTGTCGCCGCCGACGAGCTCCCAGGAACTGGTCAGCGACTCGCCCAGGCCCATCACGCCCGCGAAGGTGGTCTGGGCGCCGACGGACGCCACCATTGAGCCTCGGGGACCCTGGAAGTCGAGGAGTGCGCCAACCGCGGCCGCCACGAGGGCGTCGACAAAGATCACGGATCCGGCACCCGCCTTCATCATGGCTGCGGCCAATACCCGCTTTTCGGCTTCGGTGCAAAATATCGGTGCAACGACTGCGAGATCCGGCTTGCGCAGGCGCCCAAAGCCGATCTTTGAAAAGATCATCGAGAAGTAGCGCTCAGCCATCGAGACATCCTCGATCCGGCCATTGCGTATGGGGCGAACTACGTGGTGGTGGCCCTCTGCGCGGCCCACCGCGGAAGCAGCCGCATCCCCCACCTCGACGACACGGCGCTTCTTGTCATCGACAAGGGCAATGTTCGCCTCCGCGACCACCTCTTCCGATTGCGCGTCGCACCAGTAAAGGTTGGAGCTGCCAAGATCCAGGGCGATCGACTTAGACAGCCTGCTTCCTTTCCCCATCATCCGGATAGCGGATCACGGCGCGCTTGGACAATGCGTTCATCTGACGGCTGAAGTCCGACACACTGGCATCGGGCGCTTGGGGACGACGTTCGCGCAATGCAATCAGAATCCCGATGATTGCCACCACTGCAACAGGAACTACCCAATAGAGCAGATTCGACATCTTCTACAACTCCTCGATCCGCTTGATCTCGTTGGCACCCAGGGCCCAGTCGCTATCCCCGCCCCAATGCTCTTTCTTCCAGATCGGTGATGTCCTCTTAAGCGTATCGATACAGAATCTAGCCGCATCAAAGCCTGCGGCGCGATGCTCCGAGGACACGACCACCAAAACCGTGGATTCGCCAAGTCTGCAGGGACCGAGGCGGTGATGAATGACAATCCGACAAATGCCGTCGAACCGGGCCGAAGCCTCCTCAGCAATCCTCGCGAACGAGGCGAGCACTTGGCTCTCGTACGCCTCGTACTCAAGGAGCGTCACGCCGCTCCGGCCCTCGGAGTGGTCCCTGACGTTTCCGGAAAAAAGCACTACCGCGCCGGCTCGCGCATCTTCCGCAAACGCCATGCATTTGTCGACCGACAGGGGTTCGCTCTGCACCCTGAGCCAAAGCGCCTGCTGGACAATCTCAGCTGCCACCAGGGTTCTCCAATCCGCTTCCAGGCTAAACAATCCCTTGCAAACAACCTAGCGCCGACACCTCGCCACCGAGAGGCGTCAGGCTAACTGTTGCAGCAGCTAGAGGCGATGGGGGCGCATTGTAGCGGCATGGAATCTCCGGTATCTTTGAGGTTCATGGGCATGCACGGTCTCGAGCCGCCTTGGGATGACGAGGACGATCCAGACGAGAGCGACGAGCACGCCATTGGTCCCCTGCTGCCGCCTCCCGACCGCATTTGGCGCCACCCGAGTGAAGCCGCCAAGCTTGCCGAACTTCCACGGCCGCCAGCCAAACCTCGGCGCCGGAAGCTGGCCATCGTCATGGTGGCCGTGGTCGCCTTGGCCGCACTGGCCGCTGGCATCGATAGCAGAGGCTTGCGTTCGATAATCGGCAGTCAGAGCCCGGCGAAATCGGCTTCATCGGCCCCAGCGCAGACCCTGGTTCTGCCGGCGGCCATGGCGCAAAAGGTGGCCAAACTTGGTGCCGCCGTTACAGAGGTCCGCAAGGGCCCTGGCGGACCGGTCATGGCTGGGACCTACCTCGGTGCCTCAGGATATCTGGTTGTTCCCGCGCGGGGCCTGGCGGTCAACCAGAAGCTTCAGGCGCTTGGGTCGAACGGATCGTGGGGGTCCGCCGTAGTGGCGGCAGTCGATCCATTGACAGACGCCGCAATCCTTCGCACCTCCAACGCTTCGTCCTCGTTCCTGGCCAGCTACATTAAGGACTCCCCCACCGATGGATCGATGGCGGTGGTGGTATACGCGGACTCCAAGGGGACAGCCCACGTCGAACTGGCCGAGGTCGTCTCCGCCGGCGAGCCGCTCAATCTTTCCAAGAAGTACTACATCCCGGACGCCATTCAGATAGCGCCTTCTTCCACGGTGCTACCTCTCGGTTCGCTGGTGCTCGACGCCGAAGGTGACCCGGTGGGGATGGTGGTCCAGTCCTCGGGAGGCGGCTTCGGCCCCATGGCCTGGGCCACGCCGCTTCCATCTGTCGGCAGGATTACCGGCCTTGTCCTCGAGCACCGCGGCGTGCTCCACGGATACGTAGGGGTTATTGGGAGAACGGTGACGCTGACCGACGGTACCAAGTATGCCGCGGGGGTCAAGATCGACTCCATCGTTCCCGGCTCGCCTGCCGCCAGCGCGAAGCTGCCGATCGGAAGCGTCATAGTGACGGTAGACGGCACCGAGGTGCCTTCGCTCCCCGCGCTCCAGTCACTGTTGCTCTCCCGGGAACCCGGGAGTACCGTCAAGCTACAGGTGGATAACCACGGGAGTATCAGCGACTTCAGCGTGGGCCTGGCCAATCATCCCTAAGATTTGGCACCCGCTTTAGAATCGATAACCTGGCAAGGGCCTGGCGCCCACGGCGAAGGGAACCGGCCAACCGAGGTGCGCTATGACTGACAACCCGTTCGGATCCAACCCTTTCGAGACCGTGTTCAGGGACATCATGAAGGTCATGTCCTCTCAGGGACAACTGGCGCTCTCGGTGGCAGAGCAGCTGGCCATGCCGCTGGCATCGGGCGAGGGCGGCGACAGCAACCCTGACCCTCAGCTCAGGATGCGCATCGAACCACTCGCCGAGCTCGCTCAGCGCGAGCTAGGCACAGATTCACTCCTTGCCGAGGGAGTGGAGGCCGGCCCACACGCCATAGACGTGGTGTCACCTGCGGAATTCGCGCGCCGCACCCTTAGCGAACTCGCCCCCCTAATACAGCGAGCCGAGCAGCTGTCGAGGCAGGCGCCTGCACCTCCCAACCTCCCAGGAGCGGAAGCCCTGGAGGTAGCCGGAATCCCGCTGTCCCAGATGAGCGGAATGATGGGCCCGATGATGACCGGCCTCAATGCGGGCTCTTGCGTCGGCCACCTCGCCAAGGAGGTACTGGCGAGCTACGACATCCCTCTCCCGCGCGACCAGCGCCAGATCCAGGTTGTCCTGGCAAACGTAGGTGCGTTCGCAACCGAATGGAGTCTCGACCTGGATGCCGTCATGCTCTGGCTATCGCTGAACCAGCTGAGCATGCAGGCACTGATCAACCTTCCCCACGTCGCCAAGCGGGTGCGGTCCATGATCGAGGACCACTTTGCGGCGGCCGCGCAGACTGGTGAGGCACTTGCGTCCAAGCTTTCGGAGCTGGATCCGTCGGATCCGGCGACCATCGAGAGGTTGACCAGCGATCCCTACGCACTGATCGGCATCGAGCTCTCGGCCGCTCAGGAGGCCAAGCTCCGCGAGTCGCGCAGCTATTTTGCGGTGATCGCCGGTATCGCCGACTACACGACTTCCCGCGCCGCCCGCAAGCTGATGGGAAACTTCGAGCCAATTACGGAAGCACTGAGGCGCAGGCGGCTTGAGATGCGCGAGGGCGAAGATCTATTCCGGAAGCTTTTCGGAATCGGCCTAGACAATTCCACCTTCGAGCTCGGCCATCGTTTCATCTTCGGTCTCGTGGAGAGGAACGCCGAAGACATGCTTGCCAGGATATTCAGCGATGAACGGGCGTTCCCGACGCCAAATGAAGTGGACGCCCCCGGGCTTTGGCTCGCACGGCTGGAAACGCTCAACTAGCGATTGGCCGCCTACCTCAAGGCTGGCACAGTGCACCGCTAACGGGCCGGCGTCAAGGGTCCCTGCGGGACGCCGCCCCGGTGGACGCTGGCCGCGAGCGGAAAGCCCGTTTTACGAGCCTTGTCCGCCGGGCTCCGTTCCTCGCTCTCGGCGCGCCTGACGGTCTCGAGATCGACACCGGCCAGCTTGGACGGTGGTGAAGCAGGAATCGGTCAAATCGTTGAGCCGGGTCATCTTCATTCTCTGTCCGTGCGACAACATGGATGCGGGCCCCCGTGGGCTCGTAAGGACGGTATCAACTTCGATTCGAGCTCACGAGGAGCCCCCATCCCCAGGAATCCGCCGGTAGGGTGCCCTGATTGCGTGGCCGCGGACAGGTACATCTGGTGGTCGTACTTCGGGAGTTCCTGATGGCCACCAAAGGGGGATCTTCCGCTGCGATCAGCGGGGACTTCTGGCCGGCCACGGACACCTGGACCCCAATATGATGTGGCGTTCCCGGTAGCAGGCAGCTTACACCCGGTATCCTGCCCCACCAGGGCGGCGGCGATCAGCCCCCGGTCCTTCGCTATCCCGAACAGCACCTTTGCCGGTTCCTCGGCGTAGTTGCCGCGCAGTTCGTGCAGCGCCACCACCCCGCCGAGCGTATCGGGGATTCTCTTCTTGGCAAGAACCGCGCCGGTTTCGTCAAGCACGCAAATGTCGTAGTGGGCCTCGGCCCGATCCACTCCGACAAAGCTCGCGAAATCATCTCGGTCATCGTTGTGGAACGAGCCTTGGGCCATGAGTTGGCAACCGAATATCAGCAGTCCTAGTACCACGCCTGCGGCCCCCTCCACTGACCTCGCCTGCGACACTGAGGGAGGCGCTAGAAATAGGGCTAATAGTTCGGAAATCTGCAGTGCTCACGAGGCAGCGGCTCGGTGGATACCTTCTCTCGCTAAAGGCGGGACTTCCAGTCCCATTTGGAATCTCCCACCTTCATGGGAAGAGGAGGTCAAAAATAAAGGGCGTTATACGCCGTGCCGATTAATCAAGCATGGATAAGCCACACAATCCAGGTAACTCCCGCGACGAGCGGACAATCGGTTTTATCGACGGCGGGGACAATAACCCCTCTGCGTGCGATAACCCTGCAGTTCCCGACCCTTTCGCGGATTTCGGGGATTTCGAAATCTCCCTGCTGGAAAGCGCCGATATCGCCGGCGCGGGTGTGGGGCCGGAGGAGGATACCGAATGGTTCCTTTCAAGCCTTTCCTCAAACGACTCCACGAGAGCGAACAGCGATGACGACGCCGATGAGGACGCCTTGTCCTGGCAACCAGCGGCGGAAGACGCGGAGGAGGCGCTCCCCTTCGAGCAGTACATGCGCTCCTTAGGCGCCAGCAAATCCGGCGAAGACATTGGAGCGGACGCCGACAGCGTGCGGTACGACGTCCCCTGGGACTCGTTGAACCCCTCGGTATGGGATGACACT
>JAJZLQ010000052.1 GCA_021850605.1 Actinomycetes bacterium | reverse complement strand
GGGCTACGGTCTTGCCCGAGGCCAGTTCGCTGCGCAGCGCCTGTTTGGGAATCCCGATGTCCTTTGCCGCATTGGCCATGAAATCGAGTCCGATCCGCCCTCCTGGGCCCCGTGGGCCCGGGCCGGCGGGCCCGGTGCCGATGTTGCTGGTCGAGGCCGTGGCGGCGGCCGAGAGGGTGGGCGTTCCCAAGGTCGCCCCTGCCACCCAGCCGCCCCCTACCGCCAGAAGTGTCAACGGCACGGCGACTCTTGGCTTGATGGTCGGCTTTCGCATAGGGCTTCTCCTTTCCTGCTGCGCACCTTGCGCATATTCATGCTGCACGCCTTTGCTGAAATGCCGCTGGGGCGGCGCCCAGGAGTGATAAGGAATCTCCTGAGAGCCGCCCCGACCTGGCCTGGGTATTGATTAGGCGCTTTCGGCGAGCTCCAGCTGTGCGCGCTGAGCGTCGCCTGGGCGCCTGCGAGCCGCCGTCAGCAGCTGGGCTGTGCTGTGATAGGCGACGACCGCCCAGGTTGCCACCAGGATCGCGCTTTGGATAATGGCGATGATCGTGAAGGCCCCGATGGAGTAGTAGGCGCCAATCGCATAGCCGGCCAGGGTGAAGACCCCGAGGGGGAAGGTGAGACCCCACCAGCCGACATCAAAGCGGCGATTCTCGGCAAAGAGGCGGGCGGCCGCCATCAGGGCGAGTATCCACCACCACAGCCCGTAACCCCAGAGAATCAGGCCACCCACCACGCCGAGCAGGACTGCGGCCCCTTGGGCGCCCGCCCCTGCGTGGAACCAGGCGGGGTTGAAGTCCTTGGCGAGTTCAACCAGGGCAAGCGAGCCAGTGCCGAGTGGACCGATGGCGATGTTCGCCGAAGCCGCCTGGGTGTTGGGGGGAAGGCCGTGTATGGCGAAGCGCTGGAAGACGAGTGCCAGGACCGAGAGGGCGATCGGCACCGAAAGTGCGAAGCTGACCATGGAGATCACCCAAACCGCTTCGCGATAACCCGGCGGCAGGATCCCGATCAGGAGGCCGCCCGAGGCCGCGGCGACTTCGGAAGGAACCAGCGGGAGCAACCAAAAGACCGATACTTCGGCCTCTTTCCCCGAGTGGCGCGTGAACATGTAATAGGGGACGGCTAGACCGGAAAGCGCCGCCATTGCCACGTCGATGCCCCATGCCCCGGTGAGCCCGATGACCGGGACGTGGTGCAGCAGCCGTGGCAGGTAGACCGCCGAGGCGTTGACCAAGGTGGCGAAGCCCATCGGGACGGCGCCGAAGAAGAGCGCGTCACGGGGATGTTCCAGATCGCGAAGGAGCTGCCGACGGTCGTGGCGCAAACGGGCTGCGTATAGGCCGGTCAGGACGACAAACAGGGCCGCATTGACGATAAAGAGGGCCATTCCCAGCCAGCGCACCGGAGTGGCGCTGGACAGGTGGGCGGCAACGACGGAAGTGATGCCGGTGCCCATGGTGGCGGTGAAGAGTGCGGGTGGGATGCGGGTCGGTACACGGGGTTGCTTCATGGATCAATCATCCGCGATGTGATTTTATAAATCAAATGAAATTCCTCTTGTCTTTCTATAACAATCTAATATAATAGGGACACAGGCAGGTACTACCGCTGGAGGAGCATTGGAGAACCCCAGGCCACAACTTGATCAGCTGCTGACGTTCCACAAGGTGGCCACACTTGGCTCGATCTCGGCCGCGGCCGACGAGATGGGATTATCGCAGCCGGCCATCTCGGTGCAGATGCGCAATCTCGCCACGGCGATAGGCGAGCCGATCCTTCAGCGCCACAAAGGTGGAGTAGCTCTCACTCCGGCCGGCAGGGCGCTGGTTCCGTACGCCGCAAACCTGGCCAAGAGCTACGCCTCGACTTGTGACTTCGTCGACTCGTTGCGCTCACTGCTGACAGGCTCCATCTCAATTGCCTCGTCCAACACCATTGCCGCGCACCTGCTCCCCGGGTTCGTGGCGCGATTCATCGCAGTCCACCCCGATATCACTCTCTCGGTGTCGGCGACCAACTCCCAAGGGGTGATCGACGGCATCCGCTCCCTCACGGCGGACGTCGGCTTCGTTGAAGGTCCGGTGCGGGAGTTCGGGGAGGATTTGGAGACCTACGTCATCGGAGGCGACAGCCTGGTGCTGGTTTACTCGGAGTCCTTCGCGCAGGCTTCGAACTCGCTTTCGCCCGCCGAGCTGGTCGCCCAACTCCCCTTCATCTTCCGCGAGCACGGGTCGGGAACCAGGAGGGTCTCCGAGGAGGCCCTGGGCTCCCTGGGCGTGACGCCACACAAGGTCCTGGAGCTGGCCGGGACCGAGGCGGTCAAGGAGGCCGTTGTCGACGGATATGGCGTGGCCCTGCTCTCCTCGCTGGTGGTGAAGCGCGAGGTGGAGATGGGTTACCTCCACCAACTGGACCTGGGGCTCGAGGAGTTGAGGCGCAACTTCTGCATGGTGCTCCCGGCCAACGAGCAGCGCTCTCGGGCCCTGGAGGCCTTCGTCGGCACAGTGCTGCAGGGCGCGGAATATGGAGGCGAACCTCTATGAGCGACGGTGCGGCGATAATGGGAATCGGAGTCGACCTGGTGGAGCACCAGCGCATGGCCGAACTCATCGCCCGGCGCCCCCGGGCGCTCGAGCGCTTGTTCACACCTGCCGAGCTGGAGTATGCCGATCGATTCAAGGGAGATGGACGGGTGGCCAGGTTGGCCGCACGTTTCGCGGCCAAGGAGGCGGTCTCGAAGGCTTTGGGAATCAACCTCTTCTCGGTGGCCCTGCGCGAGATATCGGTCGTGCCTTCCTCCGGTGGCGCCCCGGCCGTTCTCTTGCAAGGGCGCTGTCGCGAGCTGGCTAGGTTGAAGGGAGTGGAGCACGTGAGCCTCTCCATCTCCCATGAGCGGTCCAACTCGATCGCATTCGCGGTGGCCTTCGGTCATCACGGAGGAGAGCGCCCCGCTTACTGAGAGCCGGCCCGGGGGGCGCTTCGGGCACCCCTTCCAGGAGCGCCTAAGAGATGTTGCCTGTCTACGACGTTCAACAGATGAGGGAGATGGACGCGCGCCTGGCGGCGGCCAGCTCGCTCGATGCCGTCATTGCCCGCGCCGGCTATGGAATCGCCTTGCTCGCCGTGAAGATGCTTGGTGACGCCTACGGCAAGCGGGTGAGCGTTCTCGCCGGGAAGGGGAACAACGGCAACGACGGGCGTGCGGCCGCACGCGTTCTTACCGCCTGGGGCGCCAAGGCCGAGGTGCTTGACTATCCCGATGTGGATGCGACCAGGCTGGCGGGAGCGGATTTGGTGATCGACGCAGTCTTCGGCTTTGGCTACCGAGGCGATTTCCCCGGCATCGGGGCGCCCCCGGGGGTTCCACTGCTGGCTGTGGACGTCCCGAGCGGCCTCGAGGCAGCAAGCGGGCGGGCTGCCGAAGCCACGCGCGCGGCGGATGTGACGCTCTCCCTGGTCGGCCTCAAGGCCGGCCAGCTGCTCGGCGATGGTCCGGCACTCATGGGCGAGACGTATCTTTACCGCCTGGTAGGAGAGCTGCCTGAGGTGGAGACCTCGGGCAGGCTGGTGGAGCCGGAGGATATCCGGATGGCCCGACGTTCCATCGCGTCGCACAAGTGGTCGACGGGCCTGGCCGTGCTTGCGGGCTCTGCGGGAATGATGGGAGCGGCCGCCTTCGCCTCGGCGGCGGCCCTGGCGGGAGGTGCCGGAATCGTCCACCTGCTGACCGAGGATCCCTCGTCGGCCAACCTGGCGATGGCTTCGCTCGCCTCGGGGACGGTTTCGGTGAGCGCGCGTTTCACGGGCTCAGGCTGGGAGCCGGAGCCCGATCTCTCGAGGTACAAGGCGATAATCATCGGTCCTGGCCGGGGCAAGCGGGCGGGGGCCGAGCTGTCTGTGCTTGCCCGGCGCTACGCCGGGCCGGTCGTGGTCGATGCGGACGCAATAACCGCCATTGCCTCCGACCCGCGTCTGGCCGGTCTCATTGCCGAACGCTCCGGGCCGACCGTTCTGACCCCCCATGGCGCCGAGCTCTCCCGCCTGGCAAAGGCGCTGGACTCGGGAACCGACCATGACTCGCTGGCGCGCCTGGCGGCGCGTGGAGGGTTCCACCTGCTGGTGAAGGGCTATCCCACCCGGGTTTACACCCCTTCGGGGGGCTTCTTGGCCATTCCGGCCAACGGTCCGGCCCTGGCGAGTGCGGGGACCGGAGACGTATTGGCCGGGCTGCTCGGCGCGCGTCTCGCACAAGGGGGGGACATCGAAGCGGCCATTTGCGAGGCGGTCGTCGCACACGGGCTGGCCGCTCAGTTGGAGGGGACGGAACCGGCAACCGCCTCCAGGGTCCTCGCGCGGGTTCCCGAAGCCGTGGAGATCCTTCGCGCCTTCCCTGCACGCAAGTGGTCGGTTCCCTTCCATCCCGTCGGGGCTCACGGACCCTTGTACTTCCCGAGCCAGAGCAGAATTGATTGGAGGCGCCGATGAGCGCCGACCTGCGCCCGGCCTGGGCTGAGGTGAGCAAAAGCGCACTGGCCGAAAACTACTCCCGCTTGTCCCGGCTGGCCGCTCCGGCCGGCATCATGGCGGTCGTGAAGGCGGACGCCTACGGCCACGGCGCGGTGACGACAGCCCGTGTGCTCTTCGATGTCGGTTGCCGCCGCTTCGCGGTTGCCTTGGTCGATGAGGGTGTGGAGCTGCGCAGGGCGGGGATCGACGGGGAGATACTGGTGCTGTCCGAAGTGCCACCCGAGACGCTGGAGGTTGCCCGCTCCGAGGGCATCTCCGTGACCGTCTACACCCCGGCGGCCGCCAAGCTCGCTGCGGCGCAGCCGGATGACCTTCTGGTGCACCTGAAGCTGGACACGGGCATGTACAGAGTTGGCGCACGTCTCGCCGAGCTCGCCGAAATCGCCGAGCACCTGCGTGGCCGGGATCTTCAGGGGTTCTGGAGCCACTTCGCTGTGGCGGACGAGGAGAGCCGCGAGAGCCGGGAGTTCACGGCGCTGCAGCTTCGTCGTTTCGAGGAGGGCCTTGTCAGGCTGGCCAAGCTAGGGGTCACCCCGAAAGAACGCCACATTGCCAATACCGCCGGCCTTCTCTACCATCCCTCCTCTCGTTATGACCGCGTGCGGGTCGGGCTGGGTATCTACGGCTACCATCCCGGCTCGGACCGCTCCGGGGTGCAGCTGGTTCCCGCTCTCTCGCTGGTCTCCAAAGTCGCCTTTGTCAAGGAGGTGGAGGAGGGGGAAAGGCCGAGCTACGGCAGGCGCCGCCCGTTGACCACGCGCTCCAAGGTGGCCACCGTGCCCATCGGATACGCCGACGGGGTGCCCAGAGCGCTTTTCACCGGCGGCGGCGAGGTCCTGATCGCCGGACGGCGGTATCCTCTTGCCGGGATGGTCACGATGGACCAGCTCGTCGTCGACCTTGGGCCCGACTCCGACGTACAGTCCGGCGACGAAGTGGTGCTCATCGGGGCCTCCGGCGAGGAGAGAGTCGGCGCCGACGAGTGGGCGCAGCGAACCGGCACG
>JAJZLQ010000103.1 GCA_021850605.1 Actinomycetes bacterium | reverse complement strand
ACGGATGGAGGCGGGCTTGGTTCTGGTACTCGGACTCTTGTTGACTGTGGTTGGCCTTGCCATCGCCGGCAGGAGGCTCTTCTTCCTGTATCGGCTCGTCAGTTCCGGCAAGCCGGCCCCTGGTAGAACCGAAGGTGCTTGGAAGCGCGTCCAAGCAGAGATCGTGGAAGTTCTGGGTCAACGGAAACTCCTGAAGAAGACCGTGCCGGGCGTGGCGCACTTCTTTACCTTCTGGGGGTTCACGATCCTCCTCTTCACCATCATCGAGGCCTACGGTTCGCTCTTCCAGTCCAACTTCGCCATTCCTCTTATAGGGCACGACTCTTGGCTCGGCTTTCTCGAGGACTTCTTCTCGGTGGCTGTGCTGCTTGCCCTCGTGGTCTTCACCATCATCCGCATCAAGAACTCGCCGGCGCGCAAGGAGAGGTCCTCGCGCTTTTACGGATCCCACACCGATGCCGCGTGGATCACCCTTGGCGGCATCGCCCTGGTGGTCATTACCCTGCTCATGTATCGGGCTGCGCAGGTGAACGTAGGCGACTTCCCTTATAGCGACTTCGCATTCGCGAGCCATCTGATCGCAAACGCCCTACGTCCGCTCGGAGTGGCCACCAACCGCGACCTGGTTTCGGTCTTCCTGGTGGGCAACGTCGCAGTGCTTATGGCCTTCCTGGTGTTCGTGACGTACTCCAAGCACCTGCACATCTTCGCCGCCCCTCTCAACGTTGCCTTCTCGCGGCGGCCCAAGGCGCTTGGTGGCCTGTGGAGCACCCCCAACATGGATCCCGAGCAGTTGACCGAGGATACGGTCTTTGGCGCCGGCAAGATCGACGACTTCACCTGGAAACAGCTGCTTGACTTGGCCACCTGTACTGAGTGCGGCCGCTGTCAGGAGCTCTGCCCGGCCTGGGGCACCGGCAAGCCGCTATCGCCGAAGCTCTTGATCATGAGCCTCCGGGATCACCTCTTCCACTCTGCTGATCGACTGCTCGCTCCGGCGCCAGCCGAAGGTGCGACCGCGGCGGAGTCGATACCTCTGGTTCCCAACGTCATCGACCCGGACGTGCTCTGGGCCTGTACCACCTGTGGCGCCTGTGTCGAGGCGTGCCCGGTGGATATCGAGCACGTGGACACCATCATCGACATGCGGCGTTACCAGGTTCTCATGGAATCGGAGTTCCCCTCTGAAGCGGGCACAATGCTGCGCAATATCGAGAACCAGGGTGATCCCTGGGGGCTGGGTACCTCACATCGCCTTGACTGGACCGAGGGTCTCGGCTTCGAGGTCCCAGTGGCGACCGGTGAACTTCCCGAGGATGTCGAGTATCTCTTCTGGGTTGGCTGTGCGGGCGCGCTGGATGAGCGGGCACGCAAGGTGACCCAGTCGACCGCGCGGCTGCTCAACAAGGCGGGCGTCAAGTTCGCGGTGCTCGGCCCCCGTGAATCCTGCACCGGTGACCCGGCTCGACGCCTCGGTAACGAGTACCTCTACCAGATGCAGGCGATGCAGAACGTGGAGACCCTCAAAGACGCCAAGGCCAAGAAGGTCATAGCTTCATGCCCGCATTGCTTCAACGAGCTTGCCAACGAGTATCCGGCCCTCGGCGGGAACTTCGAAGTGATTCACCACAGCCAACTCCTGAGTGACCTGGTGAAGAATCGCGCGCTGGTGCCGTCGAAGGAGAACCAGGCCAAGATCACCTTCCATGACTCCTGCTACCTGGGCCGACACAATGGCATCTACGACGAGCCTCGTTCCGTCATCGACGCCGTGCCGGGAATGGTGCAGGTGGAGATGGATAGGACCAAGGAGCGCTCCTTCTGCTGTGGCGCCGGCGGCGCGAGGATGTGGCTGGAGGAGAACATCGGCACCCGCATCAACGAGGCCAGAGTCACCCAGGCCCTCGAGCTCGATCCCGACATGGTTTCCACTGCCTGCCCCTACTGCATGATCATGCTCGACGACGGGGTGAAGGCCAAGCAGGCGAGCGGAGAGGCCAAGGAGACCGTGCAGGTTCTCGACATTTCCCAGGTTCTGGAGCGCTCGCTCCAAGATTAGGCAAAAAGGCGCGCGGACTTGATCCCGCGCGTGCGTCAAAGCTCTCTTAGTTGGGGCCGCTTCCAGCGGCCCCTTCTCGCTTCCCAGACGAGCTCCGTGCCGGTCTCGCCGGGGGCGTCGACGGGCGATGCCCGCTGGAGAAGCAGCTGGTAACCCGCCTTGCGCGCCACCGCCTGGCTGGCAAGGTTGGCCGCGTCGTGGTGGATCTCCACGTACTCGGCATCGCCTTCGGAAAAGGCCCAGGCGGTCAGGGCTATCGCCGCATGGCTGGAGACCCCCCTGCCTGCGAATGCGGGGTGAATCCAGTAGCCCAGCTCGAGTCCGCCCGGCCCTATACGCCGATGCAGCCCCTGCACCCCCACTGCACGGGGGCCGTGGAATATCAGGAAGTTGTGGTTGCGCCCAAGGCGGATATCCTCGCGCCACTCGGCTAGCAGCTTGCGCCTGTCTTGGACGCTCATCGGCTCTTGTGCCGCCCAAGGCATCCAAGGCAGCAAATATTGGAGGCTCTCGGCAACCGCTCGGCCCAGCTCCTCGGCATCCACCTCCGAGGGCTCGCGCAAGTAGAAGCCGCCGCCCAGCTCCATACGCCCGCCGGTCGGGTTATCCGTAGGCACGCTCGTCGGCTTCACGCAGCCGCAGCGATATGGTCTCGAGGAGGCGGATCGCCATCGAGGGTATTTGTTCCAGCACCGAGGCGAATTCGCGGGCCGGAAGGACCAGCACCTCCATGGGAGTGATCGCTGTCACCGTCGCGGATCTCGGCTGCTGATCGAGAAGTGAAAGCTCTCCGAAGTGGCTGCCAGGGCCAAGGCGCGCCACCTCATGCCCGCCCTTTTCCACCTTGGCTTCGCCCGCGACGATCAGATAGAGCTCGCGTCCCGCGTGCCCCTCTTCGCAAATGACCGCTCCCGCAGGAGCATTGGCTTCGTCGCAGGCGTGCTCCAGGAGGGCAAGCTCGCGCTTGGAGCACCCGGAGAAAAGCCAGATGGTGCGGAGGTGGTCCATCTTGGATTGGGCGGTGTCACTCTTGGCCATGAGAACAACTTATCGGCTGTGGTCCACGGCGGAGGGCCAAACGGCTGCTAACCAGCGCTGCCGGATGCACTCTTTGCCGGTGGCCTCAGCGGCGTTCCCCCGGGAGTCACCGCGAACCAGATACCGCCTGCGCCTTCCGCACTTATCTGCCCGGGGACCTTGTCGCCCGAATAGGTGTACAGCGGATGTCCGGCGTAGGAGATCTGCTCGCCACTGTCGGCGGAGGTAAGGACACCCAGATAGCCGGCCAGGATTCCTCCGGAGGCCTGAGGTGCGCCGTTGGTGAGCATCGGCGGGAAAGCCAGCAGGCAGGTGGCAAAGCAACCTGAGTGCGTGGGCGTGTCACCAAGGCGCATATAGAGCGTCTTGCCCTGCGGCGACGCCAGCACCGGACCGTCGGGCGACTCCTCGACTTTGATGGTTGCCGGCGCCGTGGGAAGGCCGTTCCGGTATCCCGCGATCGTCGTCGGTGGGAAGGACGGTGTTGCGAAACCAGCACCGTCGAAGGAGTTGACGTTTGTCTGGCTCGAGCCGTTCAAGGCGGGGGCGTTGGTGCCTCCCGCTCCGACGCCCGGCTTCGCACCCAGGCTGCCGCCCTCCGGTGGCGCCGTGGAGCTGTGGGATCCGCAACCGGCCAGCCCGACCGCGCTGGTCATGGCAAGGGCGATGATGACGCGTCTTGGCATAGTCATTTGATTGTACTGTCTTTTGGCGCCATTGCGTTTCCACCGTGAGTCCGGCGGTGCGGGAGCGCCTTTGGCGCGTTTGCTAGCCTGAACAGGGTGAATCTGGGCATTGGCGATGTGGAGCTCCTGGTGGGAGGCACCCTGGGGGCTTGGCTGATAGCCAAGTTCATGTCCTCATGGTTCGGGCGCTTCGTCCCCTTCCCCGCCATGGCGCTGGAGCTCGCACTTGGCTTTGCATTGGCCCGGCTGCACCTGGCGGGTACGCCTGTCGGTTCGCCGACCTACTTGGTGGGCGAGGCCGGCGTGGTGGCCATCATTGCGGCCGGGGGGACACACTCGCTTGGTGTCGGGTCGGGGCCCTTGCTCCGTCGCGCCGGACTTATCGCCGTTACGGGCGTGGCTCTGTCGATTGCCCTCATCGGATCGGTCTTTGCCACCTTCGCGTGGGGCACCGAGGCGGCCCTCGTGATCGCGCTCGCGCTCGCGCCTTCCTCTGCCGGTGTGGCGAGCCGGGTGCTCATCGGGCGCGCGGCTAACCATACACGGCAGGCGAGGACCTTTTTTGTCACGGCCGTGCTTGACGACATCCTCGGCTTGGCCGGACTCGCGGCGATTCAGGTGGCACTGGCCAATGGCGGGCTGGGCGAGGCGGTAGGCGTGCTGGGCGATCTTGTGGCGATAATTGCCGCCGCCGTGGCCTACCTGATAATGTCGCGCGGCCCCAGCCGCTCCTTTGGACGCCGTAGCCAATTGGTGGCCTGGGGGGCGATCGCCCTCGCGGCGATAATCGCCCAGTTGATCGGTGCATCACCCATCGTGACCTCGTTTGCACTGGCCGCCGGACTCTCTCATGCCCTGAAAGAAGGCGAACTCACCGAGTGGGTCGAGAAGGGGGGTTTCATCCTGCTGCCGCTCTTCTTCGTGGCTCTGGGGGCCATCGCCGGCTCCTACCCGGCAAACCTGGGCAGCGCCATACCGGTGGCTGTGGTAGCGGCAGTCGCCGCGTTGCTTGCCAAGGTGGTGGCTGCGCGTGTCGGGTACGGCGCGCGTGGTTTTCTGGGCGTGGGGGTGATGCTCGCTCCGCGGGCCGAGATCACCTTCGTGATTGCGGTCGCGGCGCTGCAGGCCGGCGCTATCAACATTGACGCGGTGTTCGTGATCGCGTTGGTCGCCGTACTTCTGGGAACCGGAGCGTCCTTGGCCCTGGCCGAGCACCTGGTCCTGGAGGAGTAGGTCTGTCAGCCCAGCCAATGGGTGCGCGTTGCGGAGAGCCTTTCGTCGACTTCGTAGACGATGGGTACCCCGTTGGGAATCTCCAGCGAGGGGATCTCCTCTTCCGAGATGGTCTCGAGGTACATGATGAGCGCCCTGATCGAGTTCCCGTGTGCGGAGACGAGGAGTGACATGCCCGCGCGCAGCTGCGGGACCATGACGTCGTAGTAGTAGGGGAGCATGCGGGCCCGGACATCGGCGAGGCACTCGGCGTCGGGGACCAGCTCGGGGGGAACGTCCGCGTATCGTGGGTCGTGAACTGAGTGGGTTGGGTCGGACCTGTCAAGGGCCGGCGGACGGACGTCGTAGGAGCGCCGCCACAGGTGAACCTGTTCGTCGGAGTACTTCTTGCGCATCTCGTCCTTGTTGAGGCCCTGCAGAGCGCCATAGTGGCGCTCGTTCAGACGCCAATGGCGCTGAACGGGCAGCCAGGTGCGCCCCATTTCTCTGAGCGCGAGTTCCGTGGTACGGATCGCCCTGTCCAACACGGAGGTGTGGACCA
>JAJZLQ010000089.1 GCA_021850605.1 Actinomycetes bacterium | reverse complement strand
AAGGCTGTTCGATCGCCTGCTGGACATCGGGAGAGCCGCCGCTCGGCAAGCTTATTCCCACGCTCGCCGCAGTGAGCGACATTAGATGCTGGATGGATCCCGGGAGGGAACCGGTCGCGGCAGCGGCCGCGGTGCTGGTCAGCAGTACTGCCGACGCAGCGGCAACCGCCGTCTTGGCCTTCAGGAACTTCGCGATCATCTCTTCACGCCTTTCGCCGGTAGACAGGTCATCCGGCGCTCGGGCGACCGGATCACGACGGCCCGACTCCGCCAGAGAGCCGGGCCGTCGTGATGAAGATGTTAACTCCGCGTCTTTGACCTGTTCGCGGGGCACGGCCAACCTGAGTGAACTCTCATCGGCGGTACATGGCACGTCTCATACGACGCACGCCGGAGCCTCGAGCACCGGCTCGCGGCCGCTAATCTGGGAGATGGCGTACGGAGTCGTCCGGGTGGCCGCGGGCCGTAAGGCTCGAGGAAGGTCGGGGCTTCACAGGGCAGGGTGCTCACGCGAGGCAGGGCGACCTGACGGAAAGTGCAACAGAAAATACACCGCCCCATTGGGGGTAAGGGTGAAAAGGTGCGGTAAGAGCGCACCAGCGGCGGGGTGACTCGCCGGCTTGGTAAACCCCACCCGAAGCAAGGTCAAATAGGAGTTATCGGCGGCCCGTCGCCAGGCGAAAGCCTGGAAGCTCCTGGTAGACCGCTTAGATGGATGGCCACCGCGGCCCGACGAGGGCCAGACAGAACCCCGCCTACAGGGCGGCTCCGTGCGCCACTCTTCCCTGTCAGCCGGCCTGGGGGCTGGTGGGAAGAAGGAGCCTTCCGCACTCTTCGCAGTAGTGCGCATCCGCAGGAAAGCGCTTTATCTGATCGAGCAGGATCGAGGAGATCCTCAACCTGCACCCTGAGCACGCTTGGCCCACGACGTAAGAAACCTTGTCGATGACCTGAGTTGGGACCCGCTCCAGCAAGGTGACAACCTCGGGATCGAGCTGTGCGCGAAGCGCGGCCACATCGATCTGCAGCGATTCGTCGACGACTGCTATATCCCGGCGAAGAACCTCGAGAGCCTCCTTTGCCGCAAGCGCCTCCTGCAGCTGCCTCTTCATGTCGATCTCCAGGCTGTCCCGCTGCTTGGTGACCGTTTCGAGCTGGTCGATGACGCCGATCTCTTCCTCGGTGTACTGGTTGACCTTGTTTTCCAGGGCTGCAATCTCGGCCCGCAAGGCAGGCAGGCTCTTGTAGTCATTCCCGCTGGAGTGGTCGAGGCGGTCGCGGGAAGTGCGTAGTTGAAATTCGTAGGCGCCAAGCTCGCGTTCGAGCGACTCGCGTTCCTCCTCCAGGGTGCGGGCCTCCTCCGAAAGCGCCTCAAGCTTAAGCTTGGTGCGCTTGTACTCTTGGGCACGCTCCCGGTAGTCAGACGCCTCCGGACCCTGGGAGACTCGGAGGTTATTGCGGTGCGCCTTGGTTGACAACTCGGAAATAGCAAGCAGAAGCTCTATCTGACGCTCCGAGAGCGAAATGCCCTTAGCGGACATCGGCATCGACCCGCTTTGAACTCATCGTCTTCCACCCTAACGGAAACCAAGCCCGTCGACAACCAGGCGGCTCTTGGAAAGCTGGAACCTACGGCGCTGATGTCGCCGTCGTCGTTGCCGCTCCGGCGGTTGTGGTCGGAGCCGGCGGCGGGGTTGTAGCAGGTGCCGTGGTTGTAGCAGGTGCCGAGGTTGTAGCAGGTGCCGAGGTTGTAGCAGGTGCCGAGGTCGTCGAAGTTGTAGTCGGAGGCGCGGTCGTGGAGGTGGTCGGGGCCATGATAGAGCCAGGCGCATCGATGGGAACGATGAATTTGGATGGTGGGATCCAGGCGGGGTTGACCGGCGGGAAGGCCACGACCGGCTGGCCCGCCAATGCCTGGCTCATATAGGCATGCCAGATCTCCGCAGGATAAGTGCCTCCGTAAACAGGTATTCCACCCACGTCGTACATGGGGACCGACCCTGCCGGGTCGCCCATCCAGACGGTGGTCACCATCTGGGGCGTAAACCCGTCGAACCAACCGTCGGTGAACTGGTCCGTGGTGCCGGTCTTGCCGGCGGCGGGCCGCCCGGGCAGTGCGGCGGCGGTTCCGGTGCCTCGGATGATCACCTGGCGGAGGATGGCGTCCTCCACTGCCACCACCCGGGGCGGGAGGACCTGGCGTGACGGCACGGCCGAGTTGTAGACCTTTGCGCCCTTGAAGTCCTCGATCGAGGTGATGAAGCGGGCTGGGTGGAGATAGCCGCCGTTGGCGAGGACTGAGTAGGCGGTAGCCATTTCCAGCGGAGTTACGTCCTCGGAGCCGATCACGACGGAGGGAACCGGAAAGAGGGGCGTGGTGATGCCCATTACCTTGGCGGTGTTGATGATATTCTGCAGGCCCACTTTGATCCCAAGGCGGATATAGGCGCAGTTCACCGAGTTCGCCGTGGCATCCGTGATGGTCATGAGACCGTACCCCGGCTCCGCGTTGTGAGCAATGTAGGGGAACGGCTGGGTGCCGGGCACCGTGAACTTGCACGGCCCGGTCCCGTCGATAATGTCATTGGGGCTGTAACCCTGTTCCAACGCGGTGGAGAGGGTGAAGATCTTGAAGGATGACCCGGGCTGGCGGCCGGTGCCTCCCAGCCCGGTTGCCACGTCGAAGCCACCGCTGTTCTTGGCGGGGTTGCCGGAGACGATTGCCAGCACGTTCCCGTTGGTGGGATTCATGGAAACCAGCGCGGCAGTGAACTTTCCGCCGGTGTTGGGGACAATCCGCGCGACAGCGGCATCGGCATAGGCCTGGTCAGTCGGATTGAGGGTGGTGTGGACCACGTACCCGCCGGTCTGCAAAGCCCCGAGGCGCTGCTTGGGGTCTGCGCCCAGGAACGAGTACTGAGGCGAGTAAAGAAGCTGGTCCAGAACTTCGGTCGCGAAGGCGTTCGGGGCAGGGGCGCTGATTCGATAAGGCGATTTGGGAAGGGGCTCCGCCATCGCCTTTGCCGCCTGCGCCTTGGTGATGCTGCCGTATTCCTGCATCTGCTTTATCGCCAGGTTCCGGCGGAAGAGGGCCGCCTGGGGATAGTAGAAGGGGTCATACCCCGCCGGGTTCTCGATCATCGCCGCCAACAGCGCCGACTGGGCGATGTCGAGTTTGGAGAGAGGCTCGTTGAAAAAGGTCCGGGCTGCAGCCTTGACGCCGTAGGCCCCCTCGCCGAAATAGATCGTGTTGAGGTAACGGCCGAGAATCTCCTGACGCGTCATCTGGCCGAAGAGGCGATACGACAGGATCGCCTCCTGAAACTTGCGGGAAAGGGTCCGCTGGGGAGTGAGTATGGCGTTCTTGACCAGCTGTTGCGTGATAGTCGATCCGCCCTGGAGACCATTTCCTTGGAAGTCCGAGACCAGGGCACGCATGATCGAGCGCAGGTCCAGTGGGCCGTGTTGATAGAACGTGTGATCCTCGACGTCCAAAATCGCCTGGGTGAGGACCGGAGGAACCTGGCTTAACGCAACCGGGCTCCGGTATTCGCCGTTCTGCACCAGGTACATGAGGTTGCCCTGGGAGTCGACGATCTTACTTGGGACGGCAAGCGGCCGCAGCTTGAGCGGGGTTGACAACGTCCCGCGCTCTTTCAGAACACTGAAGTTCTGCAGGGCGAAAACCACCAGAGTGGAGGAGACACCCAGAAGAGCCGAGCCAACAAGGAACGCGATGGCGTACTTGACTAGAGGGATCTTCGTGCGCAAATATCGCCTTCTCCTGGACCGATGTTTGCTAAAAGGATACCGGTGCTGCACGCTTTCCGCACGCCGCCCTAACCCACCAATGCCACTTCACCTGCTCGGGCGCTGTCAGTAGCCTCGTGGCACATACGCGCCGCGTCCCATGGCGAAGGAGTCCTCGAAGTCCATGGACTCGTCCACGCCGCCGCGGACTTCGTTCACCCACGCGAGTCGACCCTTGATGATGCGCTCGATGCCGGCCTGCAGGGTCACCGAAGAGATGGCGCAGGATGAGCAGCTGCCTTGCAGCTCCACTTCCACGATCCCCGCTTCGGCATCCACGTCGACCAATCGAAGATCGCCACCATCGGATTGCACGGCGGGACGGATCATCTCTACCAGGTCGGCGACCTCTTGATATCGCTCAGTTTGAAGCTCTTCTTGCGCACTGATCTTGTTCACGCCTTTATTTTAGCGTGTGCCCCGCATTTCCACTATTCAGATAGGAGAAACCACGACGCCGACCAACTTCCGGTGCCGCGACGAACCTGGAACGCATTGAATCGGTCTCTCAGCAGGGAGCGCCGCCGTCCCAAACCGTCACTCGCACTCCTGGAGAAATGAGGAGACAACGATTCCGGAACGCCCCCCGTTTTCGATTGCCCCGGAACGCCCCGGCCGCCGGAGAACTTGACGCCCCTCAGAGAGCCTCCAACCGAGGGGATGCCAGAATGGGAGAGTGTCCCCCTCCTCCCGGAAGTCGCGGACTCGGTCACCCGGCATCGGGCGCCCACTCCGCCGGACCGGGCGTCTCCGCCAAGACCGCCCTCCGGCACAAAGTGCAACTGCCGCGCAGCCAGCCAAGCATGATGGCCGCTCGGCGGGCGCGCCTGCGCCGCCCGCCTGTTATTACACAATCATCCGTAGCCCGATAGTGGCCGGAACCCGCAGCAAACGGCGGCGCCGCGGCGTATGCGGTAACCGCCGGGGGTATCAACGATGCACCTAACAGTGGGTCCCACCGGGGTCGGGCCCCTCGGCGCCGGCGAGACCGAGCGCAATTGCGCCAGGTGTGGGGTCGCCGTCGAATGCGGTCCCTACAACCAAACCTTCCAGCAAACCGGAAATCGCTTCGGCCGCCATGGGCCGGGCGAACAAGAAACCCTGGGCGCGTTCACAGCCAAGTTCGACAAGCCTGGCCACCTGAAGTTCCTGCTCGACCCCTTCGGCCACCGCTTGCAGTCCCAGAGCGTGGGCCAGCCCGATAGTGGCCGCCACGATCGCCGAATCCTCCGGGTCGTCATTCAACCCGTCAACGAAGCTCCGGTCGATTTTGAGAAAATCTATCGGTAATCGCTTGAGGTACGCCAGCGAGGAATGTCCGGTGCCGAAATCGTCTATCCCAATCCTGATTCCGAGATCCTTGATCGCCCCAAGTGTGTCGACCATACGCGGGCCGGTGTGCATAAGGACGCTCTCGGTTATCTCCAGCAGCAGATCCTCGTGGCGTGCTCCGGCATCGGCAACGATCTTTGAGACCACCTCGGCAAAATCCCCTTGGGCGAGCTGTCGGGCAGACACGTTGACGCTCACGGCGAGAGGGCAGGCCGCGGGAAGCCGGCTTCGCCAACGCGCCGCCTGACGGCTCGCCTCGGCCAAGATCCATTCCCCCATGGGCACGATCAGTCCGCTATCCTCGGCAACATCGATGAACTCCGCAGGCGACACGATTCGTCCATCTGCGTCCTCGTACCGCATCAGCGCCTCGGCGGCTACCATGGCCCGGTCCGGAAGCCTCACGATCGGCTGGT
>JAJZLQ010000057.1 GCA_021850605.1 Actinomycetes bacterium | reverse complement strand
GATGGGCCGCCACGGCTCCGCGCCAGCGCGGCGAGGCATTACGGCGCGCCTTCGAAATCATGCGTGATCGCGGCGAGGAGATCTCGAGGCTGATGGTCCTCGAGAACGGCAAGGCGCTTCCCGACGCCCGTGCGGAGACGGCGTACGCGGCGGAGTTCTTCCGCTGGTACTCCGAGGAGGCCGTGCGCATGAGTGGCGAAATCGTCACAGCACCAAACGGTGGGAATAACATCCTGGTGCTCAGGCGCCCGATTGGTGTGTCGGTGCTGGTCACGCCCTGGAATTTCCCGGCTGCCATGGCCACCCGCAAGATTGGCCCCGCCTTGGCGGCGGGTTGCACCGTGATTCTGAAGCCCGCTTCGGATACCCCGCTGACGGCGCTGCTCATGGCATCGATCCTGGAGGAGGCCGGAGTACCGGCCGGAGTGGTGAACGTGATCCCTTCCCGGCGCTCGGGCGATGTGGTCGCGGCAATGCTGGCTGACCCGCGAGTGCGCAAGCTTTCCTTCACCGGCTCGACCGAGGTTGGCCGCGGCCTGCTGCACGAGGCCGCGGAATCCATCGTCAACTCCTCGATGGAGCTGGGCGGGAACGCGCCGTTCCTTGTTTTCGACGATGCCGACATGGACGAAGCCATCAAGGGTGCAATGGTCGCCAAGATGCGCAACGCAGGCGAGGCATGCACCGCCGCTAATCGCTTTTACGTTCAGCGCAAGGTGGCGGACGAATTCACGCGACGCCTCTCGGCCGCAATGGGCGCCTTGCGTGTGGGGCACGGCCTGGCGGAGGGAACCGAGGTTGGCCCGCTCATAAACCTGAACGCCCGTATCAAGGTCGAGGAGTTGATCCAGGGGGCTCTGGACGCAGGTTCCAAAGTCTCACTGGGAGCTCGTCAGATCGGCGGCGCCGGCTACTTCTACGAGCCCACGGTTCTCGCCGATGTGCCGCCTGATGCGGGCATCCTCAAAGAGGAGATCTTCGGCCCGGTGGCTCCGATCGTCGCCTTCGACTCGGATGACGAGGCAATCGCCATGGCCAATGACACCGAGTTCGGCCTGGTCTCCTACGTCTATACCGGCGATATGCGCCGCGGCATGCGCGTCTCGGAGGCGCTCGAGTCAGGTATGGTCGGCCTCAACCGTGGCCTGGTTTCGGATCCGGCTGCGCCGTTCGGCGGCGTGAAGCAGAGCGGCCTCGGCCGCGAGGGTGGACATGACGGCCTGCTCGAATTCACTGAAAGCAAGTACATAGCGACCAGCTGGTAGAGGCTGGCGTTAGGCCGCTCTGCTCGAGGGCCGGCTCCTTCGCGTTTGATTCGCGAGGGGGCCGGCCCTTCTGCATCAATCGGGCACCGGCCTGGTTTCGCTCAGGGCCCGGGCTATCAAAAGCTTTACTTGAGTGCGCTGGATTGTAATTACATGCTAAAGTTTTTGAGTTGCATAACGACATTCAGCAGCTCACGCTGAGTGATATCGGATAAACGTACGGTCGCAGCCGGCGGCCGCCATGAAGTTTCAGGATTGTCAGTGCGGCAGCCGGCCGCGCGCAGGGCAATTCGCTTGGTTCGGCGCTTTAGGGTCGCGCCGTCCTGACGTGGGATCGCAAAAATGAATAATGGCTCCGCCCATGCACTGAAGGGCGAGGTTGTGGACCTCGCTCCGGATATCTATCGCCAGCGTCTCGTGATCGAAGGGATCCCCGCTGCACCGATCAACGACGTACAGATTGTCGCTTATTTGCGCGATTTGGGCACTGTCTGTGACATGAAGGTGCTAACCGATCCGGTGACCCACCTATCCGAGACCTACGGTTGGGCCGGCTGGGTTCACTGGGAGACCTCCGGCGCGCATTTCTACGCCTGGGAAACGCCGCGCCTCTTTTTCAGCGTGGACATTTACACCTGCAAGCCATTTGACGCGGCGGTTGCGGCCGAGTTCACGCGCAAGGCTCTCGGTGCATCGGTGATCACCTTCAGGGAATTTTGAGATGAGTGCTCCGACAAACGTTGAGGTGGAGTCCTCAGGAGATCGCCTTCGCACGCTTGCTGCCGAGCATATGGATTCCAAGTCCAAGGCGCCGCTCGGGGTGTATGTGTTTGCTCAGGATGATCCGGGCGCCGAGCTCGCACGCTGGGTTGAGGCGGAGGTGTTTCTCGACACGTTTGGCAATACGCGTGAGCAGCTTCAGGCTGAGTACTCGCCCTACGACGGGCGAACGGTGTTTCTATGCGTGATCGATCACTTGCGTAAAATGCCTGCTGCGTCGATGCGCGTGATTATTCCAACCCTGGATGGGCGCCTGTCCAAGACCTTGGACGACATGGAAAGGTACTGGGGAATTTCGCCCGCTGCCGCCACCATCCGCGATGGAGTGCCGTTTCCTTTCTTCAATACCTGGGACATCGCCACGCTCGCCGTTTCCCCATCCCACCAGGGCAGGGCGACTGCGGGAATCGTCTCGATGGCGCTATACGAAGCCTACGTGCGGGGATCCAGTGAGTGCGGCTACGACTATGTCGTCGCAGTACTTGACAAGCGGGCTTACCGATTCGCGAACTGGATTTTCCGTGAAACTTGGGCGCCATTCGATGGCGCAGACGCGGTGCCCTACCTGGGGTCCCCCGCGTCTTTACCTGTATGGAGCCAATTAAGCGACTGGGGTGCGCGACTCAAGGACGGCGAAGGTAATTTGCACGAGCTGATCTTCGAATCCCGAGGGTTCGAGAACGTCGTTGAGTTGGCCCCGCCCGGTGAACTCTCTCGCTTGGCTGGGCGAGTCCTGGATTCGCCTTTAAGCGGGGCGCCCGTCATTGACCTCAGGGATCACACAAGCGTCGAAGCCACCCAGCCCTAGCTGGAAATGCCAGCCACTCCGCGGCGGCGCCGCTGCAGATCGCGCAAGGTGGGTACAAGCTGGTCTTCCATGACGGGTCGGGAAATGTAATAGCCCTGAATGGCATCGCAGCCCAGGACCCTTACGCGCCGCGCCTGATCCGCCGTCTCAACGCCTTCCGCGGTAGTCGAGATGCGCAACGAGTGGGCCATTGCGACAATTGCCGAAATCAGTGTTGCATCGGGTGAGTCAGGCCTGGTCAGGGCATCTACGAAGCTCTTGTCGATCTTGAGTTTGTCGACTGGGAACTTCGTTAGATACGCGAGGGACGAGTATCCCGAGCCGAAGTCGTCGATTGCCAGTCGTAGGTTTCTTTGCCTGAGCGAAGCCAGGATGGCTGCCGAGCGCGTCGGGTTTTCCATGACCATGGATTCGGTAAGTTCTATGCAGATGTGTGACGGGTCTACGTCGTGGGATGCGAGAACTTCACTGATCTTGTCCGCGAGGCTCGTATCGATCAACTGAGCGGCTGACAGGTTGACTGCGACGTAGAAATCCGGACCGATTTCCGAAGCAGCGATCATCGAGGCAACTTTGGCGACCGCGTTCTCGAGCACCCAGTCTCCGATTGGCAGAATAAGCCCCGTCTCCTCTGCCAAAGGGATGAACGTGGTGGGAGGGATCAGGCCGAGGGTGGGATGGTTCCAACGAATCAGTGCTTCCACCCCTTCTACCCGGTGCGTGTCACTTTTGACGATTGGCTGGTAGACGAGAAAGAGTTGATCATCCCGTATGGCATTGCGGAGGTCGTACTTCATCTCCAGATACTTGGCCACCTCGGCCTGCATCGAGGTGTTGAAGATGACAACGGTGTCGCGACCGGCATTCTTTGCCTGATACATGGCGGTGTCGGCGTTGCGTAGCAGTTCCTCCGGGTTTTCGGAGTTCGGATGTTCGGCAAAGGCGAGTCCAAGACTGCCCGTCACGAAAAGGCGATTGTCTTCGATGTCAAAAGGCTCTCGCAAGCAATCGAGCAGTCCTGTCGCGATCTGGTATGCGAGATCCGCATCGGTTATGTCCAGCAGGACGACGAGAAACTCGTCACCACCGAGCCGGGCCACAATGTCCTGACGCCTGACGTTGGCGCGCAGCCTGTCGGCAACCTCCATCAGTAGCCTGTCGCCGTAGCTATGACCGAACGTATCGTTGATCATCTTGAATTGGTCGAGATCGATGAAGACAAGCGCGAGCGAGGAGCCGGCTCGGGGTTCGGTGGACAGCAGGCGAGCGAGCTTCTCTTCCAGAAGCCGACGATTGGGAAGCCCGGTAAGCGCATCGTGGGCAGCGGCGTGGGCGAGCTGTGCCTCGGATCGCTTTGAGCTCCTGATTGCGCGCAGCACACGGCCGGTGGCCGCGGCAACCAAGCCAATTTCCACGACGAAGACCACCGTTCTGTCGGCGAGGGCAGCCGCCCGCTCGCCGAAGATGAGTACTGCTGGGACCGATAAGGATAGGGCGATGAGTGCCGCCTGGATCCTCGCATAACCGCGGCCACTGGTGTCCCGCGTGGAAGAAAGCACCTTCATCGAAGGATCCAGGGCACAGGCTCCAGCAAAAACGTACGCGAGGCTGTAAGGGAGTCCGAGGATAACCGATGAGAAGTGGGCCACAGAAGCGTCGGCAAACATGTATATGGTGTCTCCGGTGAAGGTGGCACCGAGGGTGGCCAGCAAAAGCCAGTAGGCGGAGAACCGCCGGGCGTCTGAGGTGAAGGCTATGCGCACCAGGATCGCGACGAGGAATGCCGACATCGAGGGATAGCTGGAGAGGATGAGCCGAACGTCGATCGGCGCATTCATCTTTGCAAGATGGGGCCCAATCAAGAAGACCCAAGTGATGGCGAACATGGATAGCCCCAGCATCAGGCCGTCCAGTACCGCATCAAGGTTGTCGATCCTGCCGTTTCGCTCATGCTTCCTGGTGAATCCGAGAAGACCGACGGCGAGCAGGAGATATCCGGGGATGGTGATTAAGTCGGGAAGAAGCGGCCTGGTTCGAGTGATGTTTCCAAGGGTGTGGAGTTCATCGGCGAGGATGCCCCCTACAAGGAAGAGTATGAAGGCAGCGATGATGATCCACCAGTTCCACTGGGGGCGGGGCTTATATTTGACTATCGCGAGAGCAACCACGATCGCCGTGGCAACGCCATTCACCAACATCCAGTACCGGGAGAGGCCGCCCAGGTCGCCGAGCGCAAGTAGGACCAAAAACACTCCGCCCACCAAGAGGTAAACCATCGAACCGATTGGTCGCCTCATGCTCGCGGTTGGTGTAGTGTCCATGCAAGGTCCAGACCAGGTAGAAACCCTGTCGGAAATATCGGCATTGGGATTCGAGTTCTTGACGCCTAGTGGGGCGATTGCAGGCAAGAACTCAGTTGCTCTGAGCTGCGGCATCGGACGCTGGTGTTGGAGCGGAGGCCGGTAGCCCATTTGGATCATGCGCCCTCCTTGCTTGGGGCCGCACTTCTGGCCACGAAAATGGTTGTTGTTGCGCATCGCCATCGGGTTGGAATCACTACCGGACGCACGATGCACTCCGGTGGCGTCCCACATTGGCTCCCCAGGGGCATTTCCTTGGCGTCGTGGACTCGCCCTTCTAGCTACGTTGCCTTTGACGCTTGTCATGGAATGTGCGGTGCAGGCAGGGCGTTTGCTACATGGACGCCTG
>JAJZLQ010000095.1 GCA_021850605.1 Actinomycetes bacterium | reverse complement strand
CACCCGCATCAACCTGGGCTGCGCGCGCCCCATGGGAGGCGTGAAGTCCGAGATCGATGCGGCCGCGGTGGACCTCGGCCTGAACGGGATGGCCTATCCCTCCGAGGGGGCGATTGCCTATGCCGCCTCGCGTGGCCTCACCCCCAAGCTCTACGAGTGGTGCTGTTCGATGAGCTGGGCCGGGAGCATCGCCGATGGTCTGACCGAGGTGGCGGTATGAGCCAGGTTCTCGCCCTGCATCGCGACGAGGGCGTCGAGGCCGCTTGGGGCCTCGCATTCGACGAGGCCATGGCCCAGCTGGCCGGCCTCCCCGAGCTCCCCTTTGCACATCTGCACCTGTACGACTACGCCGATCATGCTGTTCTGGTCGGGCGCTACCAGCGCCTGGAGGACGAGGTCGACCTGGACATGGCTCTGGCCCTGGGCGTCTCGGTCAATCGCAGACCGACCGGCGGCGGGGCGATTCTCATGGGCCGTGAGCAGCTAGGTGTGGCGCTCGCGGTCCCCGTTGCCACCTTTGCCTCCCCCAGGGAGGGCATGGCCCGCTTCGCAGGAGGCGTGATTGCAGCGCTCGGGGAGCTTGGCGTCCGGGCCGAGTTGCGGGGGAAGAACGACATCGAGGTGGAGGGGCGGAAGATCGCCGGAGTGGGTTTCTGCCAGAGCGGTGACGGCCTCCTCTTCCACGCCAGCGTCCTGGTCGATCTCGATACCGACCTGCTTCTCTCCCTGCTTCGCATTCCACTGGCCAAGTTGGCGGCGCATGGCAGCCGTGCGGTGGAGGAGAGGATCACCACCCTCGCCACCCTCGGCGTCGGCCGTGAGGCGCTAGAGCAGGCGCTGGCCGCCGCGTTCTCCACGATGCTCGGCCTGGATGTGGCCGAGGCCGAGGGGCGTGACTGTCTGGAGCGCCGGGCCGCGATACTGGCCGAGGAGCGCTACGGCGACGAGGCCTGGCTTTTCGCACAAGGCGCAGCCGCGGCCGGGGAGCTTTCAGTGCAGCTGCGCAGTTCGCTCGGGATGCTGCGAGTCATCGCCGCCACGCAGGGGGACGTGATCAAGTCCGCGGTGCTGGCCGGGGATTTCAACGAGGTGACCCCCGAGATGCGCTCGTTCGAGGAGGCACTGCGCTGGTCGGTGTTGGAGCCGGGAACCCTGGAGCGCCGGCTTGCCTCGATTCCGGGTTTTGCCCGGCTGGCCGACCCGGCTGTGATCGCCGAGGCGCTGTGCGCCGCGCACGCCTCCCGCGCCGGGGCCGCAGGGCCCCGACGCATCGGATCCTGCTACATACCCGAGGAGATAACCCTGTGAGCTTGTTGGAGAACCCCACCCGGCCGGTCACGCTGCGGCGATCGGGCGAGAAGACAGAAGGGGCCCAGGTCTCCCCGGAGTGGGTGCGGATTTCGGCCGCCTCGGCCATAGCCTTGCAGTTCCGCTCCGGGCGCTTCTCGAGGGACTTCGCCTTCGGGGGAATCAACCTCCTCCTGAACTACGAGGACGGCTGCCGCAGCGACTGCTCATACTGCGGCCTGGCGCGCACCCGCCCCGGCGACTACGAGGACAAGTCTTTCATCCGGGTGGAGTGGCCGCTCTTCCGCACCGATGATCTGGTGGACCGCATGGCCGAGAAGGAATCGAGCCTCACCCGGCTGTGCATCTCCATGGTCACGAGCCCGCTCGCCTACCGCGACACGGTCACCATCACCGAGGCAATCAGGTCCAAGGTGTCCACCCCGCTCTCGATCCTGGTCGCCCCGCCTACCCTGAACCGGCGCAAGCTGGAGCACTTTGCCGAGATCGGCGTGGACATGATCGGGATCGGGCTTGACGCGGTTACCGAGGAACTCTTTCGCCGGCACCGCAGCGATGTTCCCGCGGGCGGGGCCGGGCTCTCCTGGGAGAAGTACTGGTCGGTGGTCAACGACTCGCGTGACATTTTCGGCCCGTGGAAAGTCAACTGCCACACGGTGGTGGGCCTGGGAGAGACCGACGCCGAGTTGATCGATCTCTTCTTCGAGCTGCGCGAGAGGGAGATCTTCGCCTATCTCTTCTGCTTCAACCCCGAGCCCGACAGCAGGCTGGGCCAACACCCCAAGTCCTCCATTTCGAGGTGGAGGCGGATCCAGCTGGCCAAGCGGCTTATCGAGGAGAAGGGGTACCGGCGCCGGGCATTCGACTTCGACTCGGAGGGATCGCTCGTCAACATCGACGCGCCGCGCGAGGCGGTGGAGGACGTCGTGGAGGAGGGAATCGCCTTCATGACCGACGGCTGTCCCGGGGAGAGCGGTGAGCCGGGGTGCACGCGCCCCTATGGCTCCTACCGCCCCACCGAGAGCTTCAGGGACTTTCCCTTCCTGCCGGAGGGGCCTGACCTGGCGCTCATACGAGGAGAACTGGATCTGGATGGATTGATGGTGCAAGGAGGAAGTGACCGATGAAGATCGTCGTGGCGATGCGACAAATCGCCGACCTGGTGGAGGAGCTCGAGGTTGATGCCTCGGGCGCCGACATCGACCGGGAGTTCGTGAAGTTCGTCTCCAACGAGTGGGACGAGGCGGCCCTGGAGGAGGCGCTCTGCCTGAAGGAGGCGCACGGCGGGGAGGTGGTGGTGGTCGGTGTCGACGACGTCGACTTCGACCAGACCCTCTTCGGTGCGCTGGCCAAGGGAGCAGATCGCGCCGTAAAGCTGAGCTGTGGCTTCGAAGGCTGGATGCCCACCGCGGTGCGCGCGGAAATCCTGGCCCGCTGGCTGAAAGACGAGGCCTTCGACCTGGTCCTCACCGGGGTTCAGGCCGCAGACGACTTGGATGGGCAGCTGGCCGGAGTGCTAGGCGCCCGTCTGGGCCTGCCTCACGCGGCAGTGGTGGTCGGCCTCGAGCCCGACGGGGAGGGCTTCAAGGTCACCCAGGAGCTCGGAGGAGGCGTGACGCTCACCTCTCATGCCACCGGGCCGCTGGTTCTCGGTATCCAGGCCGCACGGCAGGCTCCCCGCTACGTGCCGATCTCCCGCATCCGCCAGGCCATGTCCGCCGGCGGGATCGAGGAGGTCGAGGTCGAGGCACCCGCTGCGCGCGCCCCCAGGGTGACCAGGCTCTTCGCTCCCGAGGCCAAGGGGCGCGCCGAGATGCTTGGCGACAAGCCGTCCGAGGTGGCGGCGCGCATTGTGGAGCTGATCCGCGCCAAGGGCGCCGGCGTTTCCTAGGAGGATTGAAATGGCAGAAAACGACGTCGTTGTCATAGCCGAGCGGGTGGTCGGCGGCTACCCTGATGTCACCTTCGAACTTCTCGGCAAAGCCAAGGAGATCGCCTCCGCCCTAGGTGGCGAGGTGCACTGCCTGGTGGTGGGGGACTCCGAAGGTCACGAGTGCCTGGGCGCCTCGGACCACCTGCACCTGGTGGAAGGCGAGCATCTCTGGCCCTACAACCCCCACGCCTGGGAGAGCGCGATTTCGGCGCTCCTCTCCGAGCTGAATCCGCGGTTGGTGCTGGCATCCACCGGGACGGTGGGGATCGACCTGTGTGGCGCATTGGCCGCCCAGTCAGGAGCGATGCTTGCCTCCTACGTGGTCGACCTCTCCGTACAGGGCTCGTCGCTCATGGCCGTGGCCCAGCTTTACGGAGGCAAGCTGATGGCGGAGTGCGATTTGGGCGACGGCCCGGCCTTCGTCACCGCGATCCCCGGCTCCTTTGCAGGGCTGGCGGCGCGGGTGGACGGGGTTGCCGATCCCATTGCGCACAGACATGATGGTGCCGAGGTGCGCATGCGCCACGTTGCCCTGACCGAGCCGGAGAAGACCGGGGTGGACATCACCTCGGAGGAGGTGCTGGTATCGGTGGGCCGGGGAATCGGGGGCCAGTCCAACATCGAGCTCGCCCAGGAGCTGGCCGAGGTGCTGGGAGCGGGCTTGTCGGCCTCGCGCCCGGTCATAGACCAGGGCTGGCTGCCCAAGGCCCATCAGGTGGGCAAGTCGGGCAAGAAGGTCAAGCCCAAGGTCTACCTGGCGCTCGGCATCTCGGGGGCGCCGGAGCACCTGGAGGGCATGAGGCAGGCCGAGCTGATCATCGCCTGCAACACCGATGCCACAGCCCCGATCTTCGAGGTGGCTCACTACGGGACCACGGCCGATCTCTTCGATCTGGTTCCCGAGATCCTGGACTTGATCGGGGGGTAGCGGATGCTTTTGGCGGTGGTTGAGACCCGCAAGATCTTTGGGGGCACGACACATCTGGAGCGGGTCTTCTTCTATCTGCTCGCGCTGGTGGTGTTGGTCGTGTTCTTCGTGGGACTGGGCCTCCGGGTGAAAAAGTACATGGCGGGGCGGCCGCTCGACGCGGGCCGCTTCCGCCGTGCGCGCGTGCCATTGGAGAAGCCGGGGGTCTCGGCGCCCATCCCTCTCACCCAGACCGGGGTGGATATCGCCGCCAACCGCACCGTCAGCCGACGCAATCACGCGGTGGGCGGGGCCCACCTGCTCCTCTTCTGGGGCTTCCTGGGGCTGCTGGCCGCGACGATCATCGTCGGCCTCGACTATGACGTCTACGGCAACCTCACCAGGATCTTCGGGGGCAAGGAGCTTTCCTTCTTCAAGGGGTGGTTCTACCTCGCCTACAATGCTGTCTTCGACACCGCCGGCCTGGCGGCGATCGTGGGCGCGGTGCTCTTGGCGGTGCGCCGGATCCGGGATTCCAAGTCCTCGGTGGAGCTCGATTACACCCGCGCCCAAAAGCCTAAGAGTGGGTATTCCCGTGCGGCCATGACCGCGGGCGATCACCTCTTCATCTTCGGGCTGATTTTCATCCTGGTCACGGGAATCCTGCTCCAGGGCCTGCGTATCGACGGGGCGGGCTTTCCTTCCTTCGAGCGCTGGACCTGGCTGGGATATCTGGTCGCGGCGGGTTTCGGAGCGCTTGGCCTGCACGGCTCGACGGCCGTGACCGCGCACTTCTGGCTGTGGTGGGTGCACATCCTGACGGCGCTGGCCTTCGTTGCCTACCTTCCCTTCTCCAAGGCGCTGCACATGATCTCGGCTCCCGCCAACCTGATGGTGCGCGATCCGGGCAATACCCGGCGGCTCCCCGCGCCTCCCTCTGGTCACGCCGGATATCTGGACTTCTCCGACTTCACCTCCAAGGAGTTGCTGGGCTTTGACGCCTGCACCAAGTGCGGGCGCTGTCACTCGGTCTGCCCGGCCCGCACCGGAGGAGCGCCCCTTTCCCCGCGCGACCTCATCCTCGACCTGCGCCAGTACGCCGACCGTAAGCGCGGGATCCCCATGGTCCTGGATTGGGAGGAACGCCCCGATCAGAGCGGGCCCAAGAACCTGGAAGGGCGCCTGGCGGGTGAGGTGATCGAGCCGGCCACCCTGTGGTCCTGCACCACCTGCATGGCCTGCGTGGAGATCTGCCCGGTGGGCATAGAGCATGTCCCCACCATCGTCTCCTTGCGGCGCAGCCTGGTGGACGCGGGCGAGATGGATCCCACCCTGCAGGCGGCGCTGGAAAACATCGCCACCCAGGGCAACTCCTTCGGCAAGTCCTCGCGGATGCGGGCCCGTTGGACCAAGGGCCTCGAGGTGCCCATTCCCGACGC
>JAJZLQ010000008.1 GCA_021850605.1 Actinomycetes bacterium | reverse complement strand
GGGCCTCGGGGCCACGGTCTTCGGTGCCGGGAGCACATGGCTGCGCGAGACGCGCACGCAGGACACGTGGCGGACCATGGAGCAAGACCGGCTCGGGGGAGAAGCAGACCGGCAAGACCGAGGCGATCAAAGGCAATCGGCGACAACGCGCCTTGGGGGCGCGTGGCCCCGGCGGTGCCGGCCGGTTAAACGGCCAGGTGTCCGACCAAGGGCACGTCCAACTCGGCCGAGGTGAGTGCCCCGTGACGGGAAACGAGCTGGAAGGGGCCCACGTCGGCCGGGTCGAGAAACGCAACAGGCGCCGTGGCCACGAGAGCCAGGTCACCGAAACGTTGATGCGCACGGCCCTCGTTGTGGTCTGGCCCGAAGAGGCCCAGGTCGAGCGCCTCGTCGCGGCTCAGCACGACGGCGACCTCGGAATAGACCTCTTTGGCGATCTCCTCGGCAGCGGCCAACTCCCCCCGACGCAGGTGGAGCCAGCGGAACCGCCCCTCACCGCTCTTCAGCGCCGTCAGCGACTCCAGGCGGGGATCGAGCGAGATCGGTGGATCGGGCACAACCACCTCTCCGTGGTCGGCCGTCACAACCAGCGCCGCTCCCGGGGGCAGGACGGCTATGAGTTCGTTTACCAGGAAGTCGAGAAAGCGCAGCTCACGAAGATAGGGATCGCCAAAGCCGTACTCGTGGGCCACGCTGTCGAGACCTTCGTAATAGGTGTAGACGAACGGCCGCCCCGAGCTGAGCAGCAAACCCACCTTGGAGACCATGGTCGAGAGGGTACGGAACTCGAAAAGCTTGGTATCGCCTAGGTATGCCCGGGTAAAGCCGGTGTTCGAGTATTGGGCCTTCGATACCGCCGGAACGTCCAGCCCCATGAACGGCCTGGCGGAGCAGATGCTTCCCGGCGAAGCCGGCCTGCGCCCAAAATCGGGGTAGGACCAGCGCAGGCTGTTGAAAACCTGGTCCTGGCCGAGCCTCATGCGATAACCGACGATCCCATGGTCGAGAGGGGAGAGTCCAGAGGCGATCGAAGTTAGGGCGGTGGCCGTCGTCGTCGGGGCCACCGAGCAGATTGTCGTGCCGGCCAGCGAGGCCAGCAACGGCGCCTCATTGGAGAAGGCAGCCAGCTGCTCAGTGCCAAGGCCGTCGACGACCAGCAGGACGATCTGATTCGCCTCGGTGATGACCTTTGGCACCCAGGAGTCCGAGGAAGGGTCGAAGGTAAGGTTCAAGTCGCGGATCAGCTCCAGGATCCGCGATTCGGAGGGCCATCCCTCCCCGTTGCGGTTGCGTGCCAGCGAGAGTGCGATCGAGGGCACCACGTTGGAGATGCACGCCCCCGAGTAGCTGGGAATCCGAAAACCTGCTCCTGGAACCATCGACTCTCTCTCCGCCTCTTGGCAGACTACCACGGCTCGGCATGAGTACAGGGAGCCCTCGCCACCCCCCGAGGCCTTGCCCAATCAGCGCCCCTCCCCCGGGGGCGGCTACGATGGTAGCCGTGAAGGTGTCGACCCGCGGTGATTACGCGTCAAGGGCTCTGCTCTCCCTCGCCCTTCATGTGGACGAACCCGGCCCCACCTCCGTGCAGGAGGTTGCCAAACGGACCGGCCTTCCCCAGCCCTACCTCGAACAGATCCTGCTCGCCCTGAAAGGTGCCGGGCTTGTCAAGTCCAAGCGCGGAGTCGGAGGAGGCTACGTGCTTTCCCGTGACCCCTCCCAGATCACCCTGGCCCAGATAGTCAGTGCGGTCGACGGGCCCATTGTCGCAGGTGACTTCGGCCAGCCACACGAGAACGGTGCCTGCGAGCACGAGGGGCAGTGTGTTTTGCTGACCGTGTGGGAGGAGGTCGGTGCCCATATGCGCAAGCACCTCGACTCTTTCACGCTGGCGGACATGGCGCGCCGCGCCCGCGGCGAGACGCTTGAACCGGTGGCGGCCGCCGAGCTGAATCACACCTGACAGACAGCAGGCCAGAGCGTTAGAATCGGCCTCAGCCGGGTATCCCACCGTCGGCGACCCGAAGCGGACGGAGTGCGCCAAGATGTCTGACCAAACAGAAGAGCCCACTGGCGGAACTTATCCCTACAAGTGGGAGACCGACACCATCCTTTCCGATGGCCGCACTGTCGCCATCCGCCCCATAAAGCCATCGGATGCCGACCGCATCGAGGAATTCCACGGGCGGCTCTCCCCCGAGTCGATCTACTTCCGCTTCTTCACCCCCATGCCCAAGCTCTCCGAAGTGATGCTTTCCCGCTTCGTGAACGTGGACTATGTGGACCGAATGGCGCTTATCGCGCTGCTGGGAGACGTCATCATCGCCGTGGCCCGCTACGACCGGCTGCCCGGTAGCGGAACCGCCGAGGTGGCGTTCCTCGTGGACGACGCGCACCAGGGGCGCGGGCTCGCCACCTTGATGCTGGAGTTCCTGGTCGAGGCGGCACGCGAAGCCGGCATCCACCGCTTCATCGCCGACACCCTCCCCGAGAACGCACGGATGCTGAGGGTCTTCCGCGACGCCGGCTTCGCCGACACTCGCGCCTTCGAGGACGGCGTGATCAGGGTGACCTTCGACATCGAACCCACCGTGCAATCGGTGAAGCGTATGCAGGCTCGTGAGCGCCTGGCGGTGGCACGCAGTGTCAGGCGCATCGTGGCGCCCAAATCGATCGCGGTGGTGGGGGCATCCCGAGACGTGGCCTCGGTGGGCAATGTCGTCTTCCGCAACATCCTCGAGAGCTGCTTCGAGGGTCCCGTCTACCCCGTGAACCGGGCAGCCTCTTACGTCTCCTCGGTGCGCGCCTATCCCTCGCTCTCGGCCATTCCCGACGATATCGACCTGGTGGTGGTGGCGGTTCCCGCCGCGGAGATCACGGCCCTGGTGCAGGAAGCCGCCGAGAAGCAGATCGGGGGGATGGTGATCATCTCCACCGGCTTCTCGGACACGAGCGACGAAGGCGCCCAAGCCGAGCGTGAGCTGGTGCGCCTGGCACGCAAGAACGGGATGCGTGTGGTGGGCCCGGCTTCCATGGGTGTCGCCAACACCAGCCCGCTGGTCTCACTGAACGCCACTCTGGCCCCCTACGGGCTGCTGCCCGGGCGTGCCGCGCTCATCTCCCACTCCGGCTCCCTGGGCCTCGCAATCGTGGAGGAAGCGCGGCGACGCGGACTCGGGCTTTCCTGCTTCGTATCCTCGGGCAACCGGGCGGACATCTCCTCCAACGACATGCTCCACTACTGGGAGCTGGACGATAACACCGACGTGATCCTGCTCTACCTGGAGTCTTTCGGCAATCCCCGCACCTTTGCCCGCGTCGCCAGGCGGGTGGCCAGATCCAAGCCCATCGTGGCGGTGAAGGCCCGCCGCTACACCGACGTGGCCGCCTCGGTGCGCGCCGCCCTGCCGGAAGAGGTGAGCCGGGAGCAAACGATCGTCTCCCCCGGCGGCAAGACGATAAAGCCCATCGCGGTGGATGACGCGGTGGATGCCCTGATGAAATACACCGGGGTCATCCGCATCGACTCCATCGAGCAGCTCTTCGAGCTGGGTCACGGCCTCGTCAGCCAACCTCTCCCGCGTGGCCGCCGTGTCGCGATCCTCTCCAACCGCGGCGGCCCGGCACCGCTGGCCCAGGATGCGTGCGAGGCAGCCGGCCTCAAGATGGCCAAGCTGTCGGACGAAACCAAGGAGTCGCTGCGCGAGCTGGTTCCCCAGGCTCGGTACTCGAATCCCTTCGAGCTGCCCGCCGCGATCGAGCCCGAGGCCTATGGCAAGGCGCTCGCAATCCTTCTCGCGGATCCGGGGGTGGACGCGGCCCTGGTCCTCTACATTCCCACGGTCACCGGACGGGTCACCCCGGTTCGCACCAGCGCCGACTCCCTTTCCGCCGAGGCGGACCAGCGCAGCAGCGCTGCGGTGATGGGCGCTCGCGGCGTGGCACAGCAGATAGCCCTGGTCGCCCAACAGGAAGGTGTCGCCCTACCCAAGCCGGTGCTGGCCAACTTCCTCACCCTTCCCGGAATTCCGGTGGAGCTGCGCCGGTATAGCAGGGAGGTACCGAGCTTCGAGTTCCCGGACATGGCGGCCATCGTTCTGGCGCGCATGGCCGACTACTACGCATGGAAATCGACCGATGAGGGCGAGCCCCCCGAATTCGATGGCGTCGACATGAAGCGCGCGGCTGCAATCATCGCCAAGGCGCTCGAGGGCGGGAGGGCAAGCGATTGCGCATCCGAGCCCGCCGGCGCTCATTCGGCATGGATTACAGGCGCGGAGGCGGCCGAGCTGCTTGGCTGTTATTCCATCGCCACCAAGGAACACGTGGAGGTGGCTGGTTATCTGAGCTTCGAGCTCTCAGTACCCATAGATCTATCCGCCTCGCATGACCCCATCTTCGGCCCTTTCATCAGCATGGGAATCGCCGGTGAGATCTCCGAGCTGCTCGCGGCGCGCGCCACGGCAACTCTGCCCCTTTTCACCTCGGACATACCCGCCTTCATCGACTCCATACCCGCGGTCGCGCTCATCAACGGGGCGGCCGGCCGAAAACCGCACGACATCGCCTCCCTCGCCGACCTGGTCGGGCGGGTCGGGGCAATGATCGACGACCACTTTGCGATCGCAAACCTCGAGGCCAACGTGATCTCGACTCCCAGCGGCTGCTACGTCGCCTCTGCGGAGGTGCGCGTGGTGGACTGGACCCCGCCGCCCATGACCACAGTTCGCTCCCTTACATGAAAAGACCCGGTAAATGATGGTCGCAGTTTGAAACGATAGAATGCCCGCCGTCGGTGACTACTTCGACAGCAGGCCGCTGGAGCGGCAGGATGGGACGGATGGGTCGTCGCCCCGCCCAGGCTGCCAAGGATGCCGAGAATTGCGGGCGCTGCCCGCGGGAATGCGGGAATGTGAGCAATGGGCGACGACCAATTGGCCCTCGGCATGGTGCTGAGGCTGGCGGACCAGAAGCAAATCCTCACGCTCGAGGATCTGCTGGCAGGTCTGGGGGGGCTGCCCCCAGAGATCCGCGAGGGCCTCGCGCGCAGCGTAGCCGCGTATTCCTTCCCTGAACTGGTCAAGAGCCTGGCCAACGATCAATCGCGCAAGGTGCGCGAAGCCTTCGCGGCCAACCCCAAGGCCGCCGACCATCCCGCACTTGCCATCGCCGCCGTGCGAGCCGCTGCCGCCACCGGAGACCGGGCCATGCTGGTACGCTGGTCCACCCAGCCCCGGGTAACCGACTTACCCGAGGCGGTGGCGATCATCCTCAAAGATCGTGAGGCGGCCTGCCATCTGGCCCGCAAGGCACCGTTCGCCAGGAGCTTTCCAGCCTTCTTCCGGGACACATTCCGCCAGAGCCTGCAGTCGGGCCGCCTGAGTGCGGCTCGAGCCTGCCTGGCCAATCCGAGAGTCTTCGAGTTCCCCGATGTGGTACTGACCGCCGGGCAGCACCCAGCCTTGGCCACAGTACTTCTGGCCAACCGGCACCTGCGCGAGTATCCGAGCGTGGTGCCAGAGCTAGCCCAGCTCCCGGCCATCCGCCGCGAGCTGGCCGCCATGCCATGGATCCACGGGATCGGACGGGCGGTGGACTCGATCATCGCCTCCGGCGACGAAGAGGCGATC
>JAJZLQ010000145.1 GCA_021850605.1 Actinomycetes bacterium | reverse complement strand
CGTTCAGGGTCTTGCCACCCATGGAGCCGTAGAAGTTGGCATCGCCGAAGCTGAAGACTCCGCCGTCAGCGGCCACCAGCCAGTAGCCATGGCCGTCAGGAGTGCTCGCCATCCCGACCACTGGGGCGTTCAGGGTCTTGCCACCCATGGAGCCGTAGAAGTTGGCATCGCCGAAGCTGAAGACTCCGCCGTCTTTGGCCACCAGCCAGTAGCCCTTGCCGACCGGAGCAGGCTGGGCGGGAGGCACTGCGGGAACGTACGGGGTGGCGGCCATCCCGACCACTGGGGCGTTCAGGGTCTTGCCACCCATGGAACCGTAGAAATTGGCATCGCCGAAGCTGAAGACTCCGCCGTCGGATGAGACCTCCCAGTACCCACCCTGGTCCATGGTCGGCGCGATCCCCACCACCGGCGCGTTCAGGGTCTTACCGGCCATTGAGCCGTAGAAGCCCGCGCCTGCGAAGCTGAAGACTCCGCCGTCTTTGGCCGCCATCCAATAGCCGCTTCCTGGCATGGGGACGCTGAATACCGCGGTTCCGCCGGGGTAGGTGGTGATTGTATTGGATCCAACCGTCGTATTGCTGTCGCCCGCCAGCCAGATGCCATAGAACTCATTACTGATCGCATTGCCGCTCAACTCGGTCCCGGTCAGCACCGGGGTTACCGGAGCGGGAATCGGCGTGGCCCCAACCAGGATCCCTGCCGGCTTGGGCGGGCCGTCGGTTGCACCCCAGTCGCTTCCGGAGATGGTGTTGTTATCCACCTTGACCCCGCTCACCTTGTCGTTAGGAGCATTGGAGTGGACGATTACCCCGGGGATGAACGCCTCGGTGACCTTGTTCCCACTGATGGTGACTCCCGAGACGGTGGTGCCAGGCGTATCCGCGGCAGCCACGATGCCACCGATCACCGGCCCATTGGCGGTGTAGAGCCCGGCGGTTCCCGCCACCGTGTTGTTGCTCACAGTGATCGAGGAGAGGCCACCCGAGCCGGCGTCGTACGCCGCCACAACGATCCCGCAGCCACGGTAATTCCCGCTGGAGGTGTTGTTGGTGATCACGTCGTTCGAGGATGCCGCGAGCGTGCCGGGGTTGGGAGCGCCTGGATCCACCGGTCCGTCGTCGGCCAGGCCGATCCCGCCATCGGCGGTATTGGAGGTGACCGTGTTCCCCGAGACGGTGGAGTTGGAGACCCCTACCAACTCGATCGCCTTGTTCTCGGCGATCTTCGGGTTGGGGGAGACTCCATTGCCCTGCACGGTCGAATTCTCTATGGTCAGCCCGCTCACGTCCTGGGCAAAGATGCCGTGGTCATTGGCACCGGTGACAGTGACGGAACTTATGGTCACATTGCCGGCCGAGACGTATATTCCAAGATCGCAGCCGGCGGCGTTCACCGTAGTGCCGCTTATCGTGGCTCCCGCGGTGCTCACCACCTCGGCGGCCGTCAGACCGGTCGTGCCCGCCGCTATGCAGGTAGAACCGGCACTGGCCGGAGCCGCGGTCACAACCGTCATCCCCGCCAATGCCAGGCTGCCCACACCCAGCGCGGCAGCCAGCGAAGTAATAAAGGCACGTGGCGCTCTCGCCCGGCACCCGTCTTGGGTCAGCCGGCTGAGCCATCCGTGTCCGGACAGGTCGTCGTGAGCCTCAGTTTCACAGGGAAGGTTTCGCGGCACGCGACGCCCGGATGAGCAATTAAACATTGCCCGCTCCTTTCCAGGGATGGGGAGCGCGTTGCGACCAAGCGACCCGATCCCACTAGACGCCGGGCATGCACCCAACACGGCCCGGCTGTCGGTAATACTATCGAGGCAGAACTGCCGAATTGAGGCCTTTGCCTCCCAATTTCGCACTGCGTGGGAGCCCTGGCCGGGGTTCGGCCCGCCACGACGGGCCGGCGCCGGAATCCGCGAGCGCGAGGTGCGCCATGGCGGGCGGCGGCATCGATCATCATGGCTTTCCCCAGGTCACTTTGGCCGGGGTGTGAGCCGCCCCGTATGATCGGTAAACGACAACTAAGAGGGGATGAGCATGGACTCAAGCATGTGGGATGAGCGCTATCGCTCCGCCGAGCTTCTCTGGAGCGCCGAACCGAACCAGTTCGTCAGGGACTTCTTCAGCGCGCGTAAGCCGGGCCGGGTGGTCGACCTGGGCTGCGGAGAAGGACGTAACGCCATCTGGCTGGCCGAGCACGGCTGGCAGGCCACCGGGGTCGACTTTTCCCAGGTCGCCCTGGAAAGGGCGGCTACGCTGGCCGAGGGTCGCGGGGTAAGTGCAGAGTGGGTTCAGGCCGACCTCTCGGAGTGGAGCGCCCAGGAGCCGGGCTATGAGGCCGCCCTTATCTGCTACATCCACCTCCCGCGTGCGATCATGACCCACTTGTTCGGCACGGCACTGGCCTCGCTCGTCCCGGGGGGAGAGCTGCTGGTGGTGGGCCACCACTCGCGCAACCTGACCGAGGGGGTCGGCGGGCCGCAGGTGCCGGAGGTCCTCTACTCGCCTGCCGACGTCACCGAGATACTCGGTGCCGAGAACGTTGTAGAGGCAAGAGACGTCTTTCGCAACGTCGAAACAGGCGAAGGCGCTAGAGTCGCGATCGACACCTACGTGGTGGCCAAGCGCAGCTGAGGCTGCCCGATAATGGTCGGGCCCCATGTGGCGGTTCCGGGCACACCTGCCGGCCACTTCCCGCGCCGGCCGCAGAGGTAGCGATTCTGCTTATTTAAGATGGTTCTCCCGTTTGGGCGAGCCAAGCGCATGCAATGGCTTATCCGGGCCACATCCACGGCGAAGTAAAATCGCCTTGGTTCCCCGGGCCGATGAAGAGGCCAACGTGCTCCATGCGCCAGGCGCGCTCGGAGCGAGCCGGCTTGGCTTTGGTCGCCTTCGCCGAGAGCACGTCCTTGAGGATGGAACCGGCCCGCCGGCGACACACAGGGCGAGTAGCACCAGAGGCCCTTGCCGGCCGGCGGCGGCCACAGGACGCCGCAATGGAACGAGCCCACGGCCCTCCGGCGGCGCACCCGCTTGGACCGCGCCCGCTTGGACGGGCTGACCGGGCTGTTTCAGGGGTTCACTCGACGCCGGCAAGTTCCGCTTAGCCGCTCAGGCGCGATGGCGGCCCGCCAAAAGGGCCCGCCACGAATCCGCTCGGAACAAGAGCTCGACCATCGGCACCGCGGCGCCGGCGGTGCCGCACCCCCGGGGGCAAGGGACAGCGCCTTGATCTCCTCGAGGCTCCCACCCCGACGGCCGCCCCGGGGTTCGCGGTGCTCTTCAGCCGGCGTACTTACGGGTTACGGAACGATTATGCAAAAAGTGGCAGCCTTGTGACTGCTGTAACAATGGTACCTGGTCAAGCATGACCTTTTGCCCTAAGATCGCGCCCCCTGCCTCCTTCATAGTTTGGTCATGACAAAACGAATCGTGATCCTGGGCGCGGGTACTGGCGGGACGCTGACGGCGAACCGCCTCGCGCGCCACGCCGAGGAGGCAGGGCTGGAGGTGATCGTCATCGACAAGGATGACGATCACGTCTATCAGCCGGGCCTCCTCTTCGTCCCCTTCGGGATGGCCGAAGCCGAGCACCTCGTGAAGAGCCGCCGCCGGCAACTGCACCGCGGCGTCAGCTATATCGAGGCCGGAATCGACCACGTCGAAGTGGACCAGAACCAGGTCGTCCTCGAAGACGGCACCAATGTTCCCTACGACCTGCTGGTGGTGGCGAGCGGTGCCACCCTCCGTCCGGAGGAGACCGAGGGCCTGATGGGGCCGGGGTGGGGACGCGATGTCTTCACCTTCTACAACATGGAGGGTTCCATCGGCTTGCAGAAGGCGCTGGCGGCCATGGATCACGGGCGCCTGGTGCTGAACGTGATCGACATGCCGATCAAGTGCCCGGTCGCGCCTTTGGAGTTCACCTTCCTGGCCGATGCCTACTTCCAAGGAAGGGGCCTGAGGGACAATATCGAAATCGTCTACGCCACCCCGCTCGATGGTGCCTTCACCAAGCCCGAGGCTTCCAAGCACCTCTCCCACATGCTCGATGACCGGCACATCAACCTGGTGACCAACTTCAACACCGGCGAGGTGGACGAGGAGGCCAGAAAGCTCATCAGTTACGACGGTCAGGAACTCACCTACGATCTGCTCGTGACCATCCCGCTGCATGGCGGGGCGGCCTTCGTTGGAATGAGCCCCAAGCTCGGGGACGAGCTCGACTTCATCCCCACCGATCCCTACACCCTGCAATCCAAGGTGGCCGACAACATCTTTGTCATCGGAGACGCCGCCGGCCTTTCTGCGTCCAAGGCTGGGTCGGTCGCCCATTTCGAGGGCGAGGTGCTGGTACCGAACATCCTGGCCTGGCTGGCAGGCAAGCCCCTGCCGGAGAGCTTCGACGGCCACGCCAACTGCTTTATCGAGACCGGACACCACAAGGCCCTACTGATCGACTTCAACTATGAGACCGAGCCGCTGGAAGGGCACTTCCCCGGCCCCTTCGGCCTTCCGCTGCTAAAGGACTCTTATCTGAACCACATGGGCAAGCTGGCCTTCCAGCAGCTCTACTGGCACCTACTGCTTCCAGGGCACGACATCCCCATGGTCAAGGCGCAAATGCCCAGGGCCGGCAAGCGCAACCTGGAAGTCAAGCACGTAAAGACCGGCAAGTAGTCCGGCAACAGGAGGAAAGATGAGCACAATCACGCTGGCCGGTAAGGATATTGCCAGGACTGACGACGGGTTCTTCGAGGACCCTTCCCAGTGGACCGAGGACATGGTTCCCGATCTGGCCAAGGCCGAGGGAATCGAGCAGCTTACGGATCGCCATTGGGTGGTTATCCGCTTCATGCGCTCCGAGTACCTCACCAAGGGCAGCGGGCCGAGCGTTCGCGCGCTGGGCAAGTCCTCGGGCGTACCCATCAAGGAGCTCTACGAGCTCTTCCCAAAGGGCCCGGCGAAGCAGGCGGCCAAGATCGCCGGCATCCCCAAGCCCATCGGCTGCATCTGAACTGAAAGTGGGCAGGAAATGCCAGGCATCGAAAAAATCTCGATCGTCATCTCCAAGGGATCGCTCGAAGGCATCTACCCCGGGCTGATCATGGCCAACGGGGCCCGGGCGGAAGGGATTGAAGCCAACCTCTTCTTCACCTTCTTCGGGCTCGACGCCATCCATCGCAAGCGCCATGAGCACATCAAGCTGGCCACGGTGGGCAACCCCGCCCTGCACATGGCCACCTGGCTCGGTGGCTTCCCCGGCATCTCCTCGGTAATGACGCATTACATCGAATCAAAGATGGACGGGATCGACATCCCCTCGATTCCCGAATTCATCGAGATGATCGCGGACACCGGCGCGGGGCTGTATGCCTGCAAGGCGACGGTCGACCTCTTCGGGATGTCCAAGGACGACTTCGTAGACCAGGTCCAGGACATCATCACCGTCGGCGACTTCTATGAGATCGCCGCCGGAGGCCAGATAATTTTCACCTGACCGGGCCCCATCCCCCCCAGGGGCCCTTACTCTCGACGGCTGGCCCACAGCGATCCCCCTAGGAGACGCTGATGGGCCAGCCGTCGAATTCCTTAACCTCCCGGCCGCGCTGGGTTGCCCACTGGCGATAGCTCTCCAACCAGTCGCGGTGGTAGGTACCCAGCGTCTCG
>JAJZLQ010000028.1:1344-5750 GCA_021850605.1 Actinomycetes bacterium | reverse complement strand
GCCCGATCGCCCAAAAGCCCGATGCCCGCGACTTTCCCGACGCCGCGTATGCGGCAATGACGGCAATAGCCAGAACGAGCTCGACAACGGCATACCCGGGCGCGAACGCAGTGGCGAGCGCACCAACCATGCCAGCCCGCAGCACCGAGCGTGAAATGCGCTTTTCCCCGGCAAAGACCGCCTCGACCAGGTCCAAAGCAATCCCGATCAGCCACGGGGAGAAAGCAAATGCCACCAACCCGAATAGCGACATCAGCGAGAAGACGCCCACCAGCGATCCGGCGATCGCATATGTAAGCAGTGCCAACGTTGCCGAAAGCGGATTCCGGTACTTTGCACCGAGGCGATAGGAGCCCAAGAGGCCGACGGCAATCAGGCCACCCACGAAAGCGTGAGTCATCAGCCCGGTGGCACCAAAGAACGGCAGGCCGAGTACCCCGAGGATCAAGTAGCCGGCAGGAACCGAGGTCGCCGACCCGATCGACGGGGACAACGAACCCGAGAAGAAGTCCGAGAGCAGGCTGGAGCCATGCGGAAGCGCCAAGATGGTTCCGTAAGAAGGCAAAGGCCCGAGGATCACATGGCGCGAGGAGACAATCACAAAAAGGACCACGAAGACCTGGATGGCTCTGGCAATCCGCCGCTGGACGTATCTCGTCGCCATGGCGGTCGGATCGCTGCTCTCCTCGTCGAGCAGATTCTTTTCAAGGATCGCGCCTGGCGAGCGTCTGCGCGAGCGCTCCACCTCGTACCTGAGCCTTGCCCTGGTGTTGCGCTGGTGGGCGAAGAAGGCGGAGAGGCGCGCCGAGCCGCGGGCAAGGCGCCCCTTCAACTCCTGTTGGTCGAGTAGACGCAGCTTGCCCATGATCTCCTGGCGATGGGCGGACTCGGCGCTCCGGCGCTTCTTCGAGGCCGAGCGGAACGCGGAAAGAATCGACTTGGCCGTGCCGAGGCGGCCCGTGAGAGCGAAATAGACCACCTCCATGAGGGCGAGCACCGAGAGCTGCATCACCGAGACGCGACGCATCATTCCTTCGGTGTTGTTGTTGATGCAGCGCAGCTGATTTGCACGCACGTAGTAGGTGCGCTCCGCGCGGCGAAGCCGGCGCCTGATCGGCTTGTACTTGGAGGCCAGGTAGGCGTTCTCCGGGCCGCTTACCAGGATTCCCATGTGCCGAACCTTGGCAAACGACGAGGCGATCACCCTGGCACCGGCAAGCTGGGCCCTGAAGGAGAGGTCCACGTCCTCCCCAAAGAGGAACATTTCGGAATCGAAGCCACCGAGCGCGGTGAAAAGGTCATACCTGACCAGCATCGCCGTCGCAGATGCCGCGAACACCTCTTCCACGATTGGATACTGGTCCTGGTCCAGATCCCCAACATCCACCCGGCTGCGGACCGCCCCTGTCCGGTCGACGTCAAAGCCGAGAGAGAGAACCCGGTCCGGGTAATCCCAGGCGACGATCTCGGGAGCAACGACGGCGGCATTCATCCGCAGTGCGTCTTCCACCATGACCGACACCGCGTCGGGTGCGACCGCGACGTCGTCATGGCAGATGAGAAGGTAAGCCGCCGATACAACGCTCTTGACGGCCTCGTTGACCGCCCTTGCGAAACCGAGATTGCTTTCGTTCCTAATCAGGAATGCGTCCGGCGCGCTATCAACCACCCTGGTCGCAATGGGCACCCTGGACCCGTTGTCGACCACCATGAGCGAAAGGTTGGGGTAGTCGGATTCGACCAGCGAAGCAAGCGACTCCTCGAGCCAGTCGCCCGGATCGTTGGCGACAAGCACCGCTACTACTAGAGGAGGGGAAGACATACCGGACTACATAGACTAGCCCGCGAGCAACATGAAACCCACCCGGGCCACGTGGGCGGCGCATTCGGTGCGACCACAGCGGATTCGTACCGGAAGCGCGGGCGCAAGTGCCCATGGAGGTGCAAATGGAAAAGAGCGCGGGCGACGAAATGCGCGATCTCGCCTATGTCGCAGTCGGCTTCGGAGTGCTCGGGCTACAGCGGCTCATGGTCGCCCGGCGAGACCTGGGAAAGCTGGTCTCCAGGACCCTCGGTGACATTGCCGGCCGCGGCCACTTGCCCCGGCCAGGCGGCTAGCCGCGTTAGGGTAGGAAAGCTCAGGCTCTTTCCCGCCGCCAGTATTCCAGCACGTCAGCCAAGGTCGAGTCCAGGTCGTACTCCTCCCTGAACGACGTTGCCCTCTGAAGCTTGGAGGCATCTCCTACCAAGCGTGGGACCTCCACTTTACGTACCAGCGATTCGGAAACCCGTGCGCTCAGTGACGTCCCTGCGAGGCTCAGCATCCGCTCCAGTACCTCCGAAACAGCCACGCCGCGCCCCGAAGCGACGTTGAAGAGTTCGCCTTTCGGAGCCTTGGCGATGATCTCGCAGTAGGCGCGAACTACATCGCGCACATCCAGAAAGTCCCGGACCGCGCTGAGATTCCCGACCTCGATGTCCTTGGCGCCGGAACGCTCAGCCGCCACGATTCGCCTGGCGAGCGCCGAAACCAGAAAGTCCGGGCTCTGGCCGGGTCCTATGTGGTTGAACGGCCGCGCGATCAACACATCGAGTCCGAATGCGCGGCGAGCTTGCATTGCGAACTCTTCGGCGGCAAGCTTGGAGGCCGCGTACGGGCTCAAGGGCGCCGGGGCGGCCGACTCACCGATCCGCAAGGGCCCCGGCTGGTTGCCGTAGACCTCGGCCGATGAGACGAGCAGGAAGCGCCCGCTGAAGCCGGCCTCCGCCAGACAACCAAGCAGGTTGGCGGTCCCGGCCACGTTGACCTGGATGACCGCCGCGGGATCACTCCAGCTGCGCCCGACGTGGCTCAGCGCCGCCAGATGGAACACTGCGCCGGCATCCCCGTTTCGGAGCCGCGCCATAAATGCCTTTACCTCTACCTCGAGGGCGGAGCGGTTGGTGACGTCGGTACCGGCCGCCAACTCGGCAACATAATGCCCGCGCCCACGCAGCTCCCGCACCAGGTAGGGACCGACGAAGCCGTGGGAACCGGTGACCAGTGCGTACATTGCCTCCCCCAGCGTCAGAGTCCCAGGATACTACGGTAGAGCGCCAGGTGGCTCTGGGCACTCGCCGCCCAGGTCATCCCCCTGGCCCGCTCGCGGCCTGCGGCCGCCATCGCCTCCAGTTCGGCTCCACCGACAATTACACGCTCGATGGCGGTGGCCAGAGACGAGACGTCAAGCGGGTCGACAAACAGGGCGACACCGGCTGCATACTCTTGCATCGCGGACCCTTCCGAGGTGATCAGCAGGCTGCCCTGCGACATCGCCTCAAGGCCGGGAAGCCCGAAACCCTCTTCGAGCGACGGATAGAAGGTGGCAAGCGCGTTCCGGTAGAGGGCGCCGAGCTGCGCATCGCTTACGAATCCGAGTACTTTCCCAGCGCGTGAACCGACCAGCGCATCCAACTTCGGGCGCAGGCGGCTGTCCTTCCAGCCGGCCAACCCCGCCACCACCAGTCCTGGCCCGCCGGCCCAGGCACTCATGTGCGCGTCGAGCAGCCGCTCCAAGTTCTTCCTGGGCTCCAAGGTGCCGCAAAACAAGAGGTAAGGCCGCGTAACCCCCAGCGCGTCGATCTGCTCGTCGTCTCCAACCCCCTCGGGTGGCTCGAAGCGCGCATCGTTCACGCCATGGGGTATCACCACGGTGTGTGCCCTGGTGTCGAAATGGCGGGCAAAACCCTCCAGGGCGCTCGCTGACGGGAATACGAGTGCGTCGGCCTCCCTGGCCGACCTGGCGATCATCCTGGAGAAAAATGTCACCTTGGCGCGCTCATGCCACTCGGGATGCTCGATCAGTGTGGCATCGTGGATGGTCACGACCTTTTTGGCCCTCATATGGCCAGGAAGAGTGTAGTGAATACCATGATGGACGAGCGCGCCCATCCGGTCCATCACGTCACCCATTCGGCGCTGTTCGTAGATAACGCGGCGCAGCCTCGAGGTCGGCACGGTCTCCACCATGGTGATGCCCGGGGCGTACCGACGGAAGCGGTCACCGTCGCCCAGCTTGGTGACGGCGGCTATCTCGATTCCCGCCTCCGTGGCCGGCGCCCCGATCTCGGAAAGAACGCCAACCGCGTAGCGTCCCACTCCGGTCATGTTCGCCGGTACGGCGCTCACGTCAACGGTTACCAGCGGGTGCTTAGCCACCAATTGCATCCTCAAGTCATGTCGTGCCGGGCAGCATTTCGGGCCATCAACACGCTATCCGCCACTGGGCTAGCGGCCCGACTCGTCCCGCCGGCCATGGCAAGCGAACCAAACATGGACGAATCGGCGTAGCGGACCAAGGCCAAACCATTGGCGCAAGGCCAGGCGAGTCGCTGATGCACTTCGGCAAGTCACCCCAAGCCCGGGC
>JAJZLQ010000028.1:0-1334 GCA_021850605.1 Actinomycetes bacterium | reverse complement strand
AGGCGGCGCCGGCGGAGACACGCCGCCGGTAAAGATCGAAATACCTCGCGCCAACGCTGGCCAGGTGAGCACGCAGCGCAGCGACGTCACCCCACTCGTAGCGAAGAGGCAGCCCGATCTCGGCGTCCAATGTCGCACCCACCCCGGAACTCACGATCGGAACCGCACCGAACAAGAGGGCTTCGGCCACCACAAGACCCCAGCCGTCCGCCCGAGAGGGTAGGACCAGGGCGATACTCGAGCGCAGGAGCCTTTCCAGCTCATCGGGACTCAGCCTGCCAAGGAAACGCACCCGTCCCTGCACGCCCAATCGTTCACACAGAGCTGTGAGCCCCTCGGCGTACTCCTGGTCCTCTGCATCTCCCGCGATATGCAGCTCAAAGCCCGGAAGCTCAGCCACCGCCTCTATCGCCTGCTCCACTGACTTGAGAGGCACCAGGCGTGCCACCAGCGCAACCCGTCCCGGAACCCGCTCGATTTCGGGGTAGCCGGCGCCTGCGCGATCGATCAGGCTTTGCCTTATCGGGCCCGGGAGGCTGACGCAGGCCGCCTCGGGCACACCCATCCGATAAAGGCCTTGGGCTTCGGAGGGGCTTATGGTCACGAATCGCGCAACTCGCGACAAGACGCGAGGAAGTACCCAGCGGTCGACGCCGCTGCGAAGTTCGGCGCGCAGGCCTTCACTTCCGGCCACATTTGGCGTGAGCGCGCCGTGGGGCTGGACCACCAGTCTGCCATGGGGTGCCCTCCGCGCGACCTCGACCACGAGAGGGCGGTAGAACCCGTGCATGTGGACCACGTCGGCACCGGCAAGTCTGGGAAAGAAAAGCCGGCCGGGTCCATAGGGGCGGTAGCGAAGCACCGTGAGGTTGCCATCCGCCACGACCGGTTTCCACCCGGATTGCAGCTCTTCCTCGCCGGCCTGCTGTGTGGTGTGTATCACCACCTGGTTGGTCGCTGAAAGCTCGCGCGCCAACTCCCCCGCCACTATTTCGGCCCCGCCCACAAACGGCGCCCATCTGGCGGAAACGAAGTCGATTCTCATGATCGCCCGGACGCATCGTGCGCACCGATCAAGATGGTGGCCCTTTCAGGCGGTCGCAATTTGCGCATAGAGCTTGCCGAGGGCCGACGCAGTAGCCGCCCAGTTGTAGATCTTCACCCTCTCGAGACCTTTGACAATCAAATTCGCCCTCGCCTCCGCGTCGCCGAGCAGGGGCAGGATCGCCTCGGCCAAGGCCACCGGATCGCGAGGTCGTACCAGAACCGCGGCGTCTCCAACCACTTCCGGAATGGACCCCACGCTGGTGGCGACGACAGGCACGCCCTCAGAC
>JAJZLQ010000077.1 GCA_021850605.1 Actinomycetes bacterium | reverse complement strand
CCCCCCCAGGGGCCCTTACTCTCGACGGCCGGTCCACAGCGATCCCCCTAGGAGACGCTGATGGGCCAGCCGTCGAATTCCTTAACCTCCCGGCCGCGCTGGGTTGCCCACTGGCGATAGCTCTCCAACCAGTCGCGGTGGTAGGTACCCAGCGTCTCGGTGACCTTGGCCTTCTCGATACCGGTTATCTCCGGGTAGCGGCCGATGATCGCCTCAAGTACCCGGTAGGTCACCCGGCAGTCCTCGAGGGCGTCGTGGTAGTTGCCGGCCGGTACACCGTAGACCTCGGCCAGGCGCTCGAGCGTCCTCTTGCCCGAGCGGAACCGGTCATAGTGACGGTCCAGGACCAGTGCATCGAGGACGGGAGCGGCAAAGCCCAGCTCCGACAAGCCAACTCCATAGGCCTCCCGGCAGCGGGCGTCCACGATGGTCAGGTCGAAGCCGACGTTCATGCCCACCACATACCAGCCCTCCCGGGTGGCGCGCAGGAGTGCATCGGTGATCGTGCCCAGCGCATCCTCCAAGCCCATGCCGAAGCTGCGGGCAATCCGGGTGGTTATCCCGTGGATGGCGGCCGCCTCTCCCGGCACCTCCATCCCGGGGTCGACGATGGCGTAGGACTCGAGCACGCAACTGCCCGACGCCATGGCCATGAGCGCATAGGAGACCGGCCGGTCGCTGGCAACGTCCACCCCGGTGGTCTCCAGGTCGAAGACCAAAAAGACGTTGGATTCGAACCAGTTGCCGCTCATCGCGCCCGTCGCTTTCTTCTGCATGGGATACATCACTTCTACCAGTCCGGGCCACCTCTCACTCGCCTTGTGGCACCCGGGAGCCACTAACTGCGTAGCACAGGACTGCGACGCCGGGACACCCAGACCTCGGCAGGCTGCAATAATTGAGCCCTAAGGAGGTTTCATGCAGCTGCAAGTGGTTAGTTCACCCGCCAAGCTCGGCTTCGATGAGCGCCGGCTCGGGCGCGTAGCGGAGTATTTCCAGGCCTTCGTCGACGACAGGCGCCTACCCGGCTGGCTGGTGCACGTGGCCCGCGAGGGAGAAAGCGCCTACCTGGCATCCTCGGGGTTCCGGGACGTCGAGGCCGCGCTGCCGGTAGAGAACGACACGGTCTTTCGCATTTACTCGATGACCAAGCCGATCACATCGGTGGCAGCCATGATCCTCTACGAGCGTGGAGCCATCCGCCTCAACGACCCGGTCTCGGACTACATCCCCGCCTTTGCCGAGGCACGTGTCTTCGCCAAGGGCTCCTCCGAGGCGCCGGTAACGGTCGGCCTGACCGAGCCGGTGCGCATCTGGCACCTATTCACGCATACGGCCGGTCTCACCTACGGCTTCATGTACGCCCACCCCACCGACGCCATCTACCGCAAGCGGGGCTTCGAGTGGGGCCAGCCACCAGGGATGGACCTGGCGGAATCCTGCGCACAGTGGGCCTCGATACCGCTCGCCTTCCAGCCGGGAAGCTCCTGGAGCTATTCGGTGGCCACCGACGTTCTGGGCAGGGTGGTCGAGGTTGCCTCTGGGATGAGCCTGGACGACTTCTTCCGCACGGAAATATTCGAACCCCTGGGCATGACCGATACCGCCTTTTGGGCGGACGAGGCCCGCCAGGGGCGCCTGGCCGCGCTCTACATTCCCGGGGAGGGTCTGAGGGCCACGCGCTTCGATGCCTTCGGCAACGCCGCCCTTGCCCGGCCTTCGACGCTCTCGGGGGGAGGCGGCCTGGTCTCCACGGCGGCGGACTACTTCCGTTTCATCACCATGCTCCTCAACAAGGGCGAGCTGGAGGGCAATAGGATCCTCGGGCGCAAGACGGTGGAGCTGATGGCCACCAACCACCTCCCCGGGAACCTGGACATCGAGAGCTTCGGCCGGCCCGTCTTCGCCGAGTCCTCCGACCGCGGAATCGGCTTCGGGCTTGGATTTTCGGTGGTCATCGACAAGGCCGCCGCCAAGACACCCCAGAGTCAGGGAACCTTCGCCTGGGGCGGAGCTGCCAGCACCACTTTCTGGATCGATCCGGCCGAGGGAATTACGGTTGAGTTCTTCACGCAGCTGCTCCCATCCTCGACCTACGTCATAGCCGACCGCCTGGCGCCGCTCGTCTATCAGGCACTTCTATAAGGCACCGAAGCCCGGAAAATCACTGCGGGACGAGAACAAGGAGGAGAATTGACCTACGAGGAGGCCTTGGCCGCTGTAACCGGCCCGGGAGGACCATACGAGATTGTCAGCGCGCAGGTTCGCGGCGTGGAGATGCGGGTCTTCAAGGCCACGCCACCCAGCCTGCCCGCGGTGTTCGAGGCCGTCCGCGCCTTCGGTGAGCAGCCGTTCATGCTCTACGAAGGGGAGGTGTGGACCTTTGCGCGCCTGTTCGAGCTGGCCGACCGGCTGGGAGCGACCCTGCAGCACACCTACGGCGTGAACAAGGGCGACCGCGTGGCAATCGCCATGCGTAATCTCCCCGAGTGGGTTGCCGCCTATATCGCCGCCCTCACGGTCGGCGCCATAGCCACACCGCTGAACGCCTGGTGGCAGACCGACGAACTTCGCTACGCGCTCCAGGACTGCGGGGCGAAGGTGGCCATCGCTGACCCTGAGCGAAGCGAACGCTCGGTAGCCCCCGCAAGTGAGCTGGGCGTGCCGGTCATCGCGGTGCGAGCCGGGGGTAAGGTGCCCGCCGGCGCGGTGGCGCTGGAGGACGTGCTGGCCGAGGGTCGTCCGGATCCAGTGGCACTGGGCCCGGACGACCCGGCCACCATCCTCTACACCTCGGGAACCACCGGCGCCCCCAAGGGTGCGCTCTCCGACCACCGCGCCATCCTCTCGGCGCTCCTGGCCAACGCGGCACGCTCGGCCGTCAGCGCCCTGCGCTTCCCGCCCGAAGGTGGCCAGGCGCCGGAATTCGCCTTCATCCTCGCCGTCCCGCTCTTCCACGTAACCGGCTGCGTGCCCGTCCTTCTCTCCGCACTTGCCACCGGCTCCAAGCTGGTGCTGATGCGCCGATGGAATCCCGAGGAAGCGCTCGAGATCATCGAGAGGGAGAGAATCACCCACTTCGTCGGAGTGCCCACCATGAGCTGGGACATGCTCGAGGCCCCCGGCTTCGCCAGCCGCGACCTGTCCTCGCTCATCAGCATGGGAGGCGGGGGTGCCTCGGTTCCGCCCGAATTGATCAAGCGAATAGCCACCGGCCTGCAAAAAGGACGTCCCGGCTTCGGCTACGGTCTGACCGAGACCAATTCCTACGGCCCCCAGATAGAAGGGACCGACGCCATTGCCAAGCCCACTTCGGCCGGCAGGCCCCTGCCCATCATGGAGGTCGCGGTGCTGGATCCTACGGGCGAGCCGGTACCGACCGGTGAGCGCGGGGAGATTTGCCTCAGCGGGCCCAATGTCATCACCGAATACTGGAACAAGCCCGATGCCACCGCCAAGGCTTTCTTCGGCAAGTGGCTGCGCACGGGGGACATCGGCCATCTCGACGAGGACGGCTTCGTCTACATCGACGACCGTATCAAGGATATGGTCATCCGCGGAGGCGAGAACGTCTACTGCGCGGAGGTGGAGGCGGCCATCTACGAGCACCCGGCGGTGCACGAGGCAGCGGTTTTCGGACTCCCCGACCCACGCCTGGGCGAAGCTGTCGCCGCCGCGGTCTATCCCCAGCCGGGCAAAGGGCTAAGCGCGGAGGAACTGCGCTCATTCCTCTCGGGGCGAATCGCGTCCTTCAAGGTTCCCAGTGAGATCTTCATCCTGGAGGAGCCTTTGCCCCGAGGCGCTACCGGCAAGATCGTCAAGCGCGACCTGCGGGACCAATACCAGAGGGCGAGCCGGACCTAGCCGGGCCGGGCGACCCCGCGGTAAAGGTATCCCCACGGCTTTGGGTCGAGGGCGGCCGCCTCCTCGAGTTCAAGAATTTCGAAGCCGGCCTGGACCAGCATTGCCCGAGGGTCCCGGGAGAGGTTGCACCCGCCGGCCACCACCCTCTCGATGGGGTCAAGGCGCCGCTGCCAGGCCGCCACGCGCGGCTCCGGCGAGAGCCCGTGCTCCAGGAAGTACAGGCGTCCACCCGGCCGCAGCACCCGCGCGATCTCGGCGAGTGCCGCCCCCGGGTCGTCGATGCTGCAGAGGCAGAAGGTGGCCACCGCGGAGTCAAAGCTCCCGGAGTCCAAGGGTATGGACTCGGCCACCGCCTGGTGCACCGTAACCGGGAAGGGGGCGCGCAAAGAGGCGGCCACCGAGGATCGTACGGCCCGGGCGGATGGCTCCACCCCGGCGACCGATTCGACCGTGGCCGGGTAATGCGAAAGGTTCTCCCCGGAGCCGAAGCCGATCTCGACCACCCTCCCGCGCACCTCGGCCAGCGCTCGAATCCGCCACGGAGCGAACGAGGGCTGCGAGCAAGCCAGCCGTATGAGGCTCGGCAGTACCAGCTCCTCGTAGGCCGACAAGAGGGCGCCTGATGCACCGCTTCGCCCGGCTTTCCGGATCATCGCCGGGGCTCGGTCCATTGACCCGCCAACGCGGCGAATGTCTCGCGGTCTACATAGCGCCCATGCAGGCGGATCGCGCCGCGGGCGATACCCTCGGAGGACAGGCCCATGCGCATGCACACTGCTCGCGAGCGCTGGTTGTCCACCGCAACGTGCACCTCGATGCGCGCCAGGCCCAGCTGGGAGAATCCCCAGGAAACCACCGCGGATGCCGCGGCGGTCATATACCCGCGGCCGGCAAAGGCCACACCCAGGTAGTAGCCGAGTTCGGCGGAGTTGTTCTCCTGATCGACATCCAGCGAGACGAGCCCGGCCAGGCTCTCCCCCTCCCATATCCCCACGGTGTATGCCTGCCCATCGGCCATGCGATGCACGGCGTCGCGCAGAAATACACGCTCGTCCTCCACCGAGCTCACCAGCCCCACCCAGGGCAGGTAGGGGGAGAGTTGCCGTGCGGACCCCGCGATCAGCGCGTAGAGGTCATCGGCGTCCACCGGCAGGAGCAGGCCCAGCCAAAGGCCGCCCCCGATCGCCGTCTTGCGCAACTCCACGGTCCTCCCCATAAATCACTCCTGCCCGAATAGGCTATGACAAAGATGGAAGCGATAGACGATCGGGATCCGGCCGTGACGGGCGACGCCCACATTCCCTCCAAGCACCGGCGGCCACATCCCTCCCTTGCATTCCTCAGGCTGGCCAGGCCGAAGCAATGGCTGAAAAACGCCCTGGTCTTTTCGTCGACCGCGGCGGCCGGCAAGCTCTTCGTCCCCCACTACCTGCTCCCCACCATCGCGGCGGCGGCGATCTTCTCGCTGGCGGCTTCCGGCCTCTACATGATCAACGACGCCCGCGACGCCGAAAGCGACCGCCATCACCCGACCAAGCGCTTCCGCCCGGTGGCAGCGGGGTGGATCTCACCACGTGCGGCCACGGTGGCGGGCCTCTCGCTGGTTATCATAGGATTCGCCCTCGGACTCCTGCTCGACGCGCAGTTCGCCATGGCCCTCGGGGCTTACGTCCTGCTCACCCTGGGCTACAGCCTGGGACTGAAAAACCAGCCGGTCATCGACATCAGCATCGTCGCCATGGGCTTCCTGCTCCGCGCCATAGCCGGCGCCCTGGCAACCGGCCTCCCGATTTCGGTATGGTTCCTCACCGTGGCCGCTTTCGGCTCCCTCTTCATGGTCTCGGGCAAGCGATACGGCGAGGCCAAGGAGGCCGGCCACCTGGCCGCCGAGCATCGCGCGGTGCTCGGCACCTACTC
>JAJZLQ010000138.1 GCA_021850605.1 Actinomycetes bacterium | reverse complement strand
CGGCCTCCCGATTTCGGTATGGTTCCTCACCGTGGCCGCTTTCGGCTCCCTCTTCATGGTCTCGGGCAAGCGATACGGCGAGGCCAAGGAGGCCGGCCACCTGGCCGCCGAGCATCGCGCGGTGCTTGGCACCTACTCCCCCGCCTTCCTCAACTACGTACGCTCCCTCTCCTCGGCGGTGGCCATCGCCGGGTACGGTCTCTGGGCGTTCGAGGGCTTCCGCCTCACCAGTGGCTACATCTACGTGCAGCTTTCCACTGTCCCCTTTGTCGTGGCCATCCTGCTCTACGCGCTTCAGGCCGATCTGGGCAACGCCGGGACTCCCGAGGACGTGATACTGCACAACCGGCCCATCCAGGTGGTCGGGGCGATCTGGGCACTGTTGATCCTGATCGGGCTGTACCTGCCGCATCTTGGCCGCTAGCGGAGCTCGCCACCCGCGCGAGCCCCTCCGGGTTAGGCTCCATTTACATATCTTGATCAGAGGCCGCCGGCGCAAATGGCCCAAGTGCATGACCCGCGGCGGAGGCCATGCATGGAGTGTGCGCTTTGGAGAGAACTGAGCTGCTGACAGGCTGGGGCAGGACCCAACCGGTGGTCGCCAACCTGGTCGAGCTGAACGGCACACCGGCTTCACCCGAGATCTTCGTGCGTCCGGGTACCATTGCCCGTGGACTGGGCCGGGCTTATGGTGATGCCGCCCAGATCGGCGGCGGCCGCGTGGTCACCCAGCCCGATGACGTGTCCTCCTCCACTCTCCAAGACGGGGTGCTCAGCGCCGGGGGCGGCGTCTCGCTCGACTCGATACTCTCCTCCTACGTGCCCAGGGGCTGGTTCGTACCGGTCACGCCCGGCACCCGCTACGTGAGCGTTGGTGGCGCCATCGCCGCGGACATCCACGGAAAGAACCACCACCTGGAGGGCACCTTCAGCAACCACGTGGAGAGCTTCGATCTTCTGACCCCTGTCGGGGAGAAGCGCGTCTCGCGTGATGGTGATCCCGACCTGTTCTGGGCCACCGCGGGCGGGATGGGACTGACCGGGGTGATCACCAGAGCCAGCTTCAAGATGATCCCGGTGGAGAGCGCCTACATGAAGGTGGAGACGCGACGACTGGAGAACCTGGATGAGCTGATGGCCACCATGGTGGGAAGTGATCACAAGTTCCGCTACTCGGTTGCATGGATCGACTGCCTGGCGCGTGGCCGCTCGATGGGGAGGTCGGTGCTGACCCGCGGAGACCACGCCCGCCTGGCGGACCTGGGCGGCGCAATAGCCGGTGACCCCCTCCACTACCAGGCCAGGCCGGTGGCATCGGCCCCGCCATGGCTGCCCGGCGGCCTGCTGAACACCGCCAGCGTGCGCCTGTTCAACGAGATGTGGTTCCGCAAGGCGCCGCGCCTTCGCGAGGACGAGATCCAGAAGATCCCCACGTTCTTCCACCCGTTGGACGGAGTCGCAGGCTGGAACCGCATCTACGGCCCGCGCGGCTTCCTGCAATACCAGTTCGTACTCCCCGATGGCGAGGAGGAAGCACTGCGCCGCATCCTGGAGCAGATCGCCTCCGCACAGGTCCCCTCCTTCCTGGCCGTCCTGAAGCGATTCGGCGCCGCCAACCCGGGGTTGCTCTCCTTCCCTCGTCCCGGATGGACTCTGGCGCTCGACATCCCGGTGGGCTCTCCACGCCTATTCGGCCTGCTCGAACGCCTGGACCGGCTGGTCCTCGAGGCCTCGGGGCGCCTCTATCTGGCCAAAGACTCGCGCGCCAAGGCCGAGACCATCGCCGCCATGTATCCCCGCCTGGGCGAGCTCGCCGCTATCAAGGCGAAGGTGGATCCGGAGGGGCTCATAAAGTCCGACCTCTCGCGCCGGCTCGGCATCCTGTAGTCCCCCTGCCCGGGGTGCCCCGGCACCCTGGTTTAGTATGGGATCGAGCCGAAACCAAGGAGCATCATCTTGTTCGACGCACTCCATACGCCCGACAACGTCCTCATCGTGGGTGGCTCATCGGAGATAGGCCTGGAGATAGCCAAGCAGCTCGCCCGCAGGGGAAGCTCGAAATTCCTGCTCGCCGGGCGTTCGCTGGAGGAAATGCAGGGAGCCGCCAGGCAGATCTCCCAGGTATCCGAACAGGCCGCGGCCTCGGTCTCGGTCATCCACTATGACGTGCTGGCCGAGGGTGCCACCGAAAGCCTGCTCGCCGCGGCCAAGGCGGAGCTGGAAACGATCGACATGGCGGTAATAGCCGTCGGAGCGCTGGGGAACCAGGCCACCGACGAAAAGGACCCCGGGGCCGCGGAGCGGATCATCGAGGTCAACTTCTCCAAGCTTGCACCCGCGGTGCTGGCCATTGCCAACCAGATGGCCACGCAGGGCTTCGGCCACGTGGTTGTACTCTCCTCCGTGGCCGGGGTTCGGGTCCGCCGCTCAAACTTCATCTACGGCTCCGCCAAGGCGGGAATGGACGGCTTCGCCACCGCGCTGGCCGACGCCATGATTCCCTCCGGGGTCAAGGTGACCGTGGTCCGTCCGGGTTTCGTGGCCACCAGGATGACCGCGCACCTGTCCCCCGCGCCGCTATCGACCACGGCCTCCAGGGTCGCAGCCGACACGCTGCGGGCAGCCGACCGGGGCAAGGTGACCGTGTGGGTCCCACCTCTGATGGCCGTGGTGGCCACGGTTTACCGCCATCTTCCACGGGCGATCGCCCGCCGCATTCCCTTCTAGGGCCAAGCGATTAAACGGCTGGTGCGCCGGACGCCGAGGCGCCGGCGCACCAGAGGGACCCGATCAGCTGGTCTTGGGATTCGGCCGGTTCGGGATGGTGGCTATTCCAACCAGTGAGCCGGGCAGGCTGGTCAGCATCGAAGTAACCCCCGATATTGCCGGCGCTTGTCCGAAGGCGTACACGTTGCCTTGAGCGGTGAGTACGTAGTAGCCGTTCACACCCGGTGCCGGCGTTAGGGCGGTGGCGGTCCCGGTATCGCTCGTTCCAGGCATTGACCCGACAAAAGGTGCGTCACCGAAGGTAAAGACCCCGCCGTCTGCGGCCACCAGCCAGTAGCCCTTGCCGTCCGGCGTGGAAACCATGCCGACCACCGGCTTGTTGAGGGTCATGCCGCCGGTGGAGCCGTAGAACTGGGCGTCACCAAAGGAGAAGATTCCACCATCAGCGGCCACCAGCCAGTATCCCTTGCCGTCCGGCGTGGCCGCCATGCCCACGATGGGCTTGTTGAGGGTCATGCCGCCGGTGGAGCCGTAGAACTGGGCGTCACCAAAGGAGAAGATTCCACCATCAGCGGCCACCAGCCAGTATCCCTTGCCGTCCGGCGTGGCCGCCATGCCCACGATGGGCTTGTTGAGGGTCATGCCGCCGGTGGAGCCGTAGAACTGGGCGTCACCAAAGGAGAAGATTCCACCATCAGCGGCCACCAGCCAGTATCCGCCACCGTCCCAGGTGGCCGCCATGCCCACGACGGGCTTGTTGAGTACGGTTCCGGCCATCGAGCCGTAACTGACCGCGTTACCCACGGCGGCCACCCCGCCACCGGCCGAGTCGACATAGAACCCGGCCGAGACGGTGTTGGACGTGGTCGAGGCCGCAGCCGAATCAGGAGACAGGGCGATGCCGCTACCGGTGAAAGTGAACCAGTCGGAGTTGAGACCGGTATCCCAGGCGAACTGCTCTCCGGAGATGGTCACCGAACCGTTGGAGCCCGAGACGGTGATGGACATGACGCGCCCTCCCCAGTCCCCATAGCCGTTGCGCTGGGTGACGGTCAGGCCCTGCAGGGTCCCGAGGGACGGAAAGTCGCTCTGAATCTGGGCAAGGGTGAGAGTGGAGGACCAGTCATGGTTCGGATTGCACGCGTAGGTCACGCAGACGTTGTCATAGGTGTCTACCACCGCGGGGAAGGTACCACCGGCCGTGTAGCCGCCGGTGGAGGAGGAAAACTCTGTTCTGGCGATGGCTCCGTTGAGCTTCATCACCTCGCCCGCGGTAGCCGCAACCGCCTGGTCGGTAATCGAGTTCTCGCCCTGCATTCCCCGGTACACCTGGCAGTAGGCCGAGTCACAGATGTCCGCATAGCCGAACTCACCCATGGACGAGAGCGCGTAGGAGCGCGCCTCGACCGCCTGGGCCATCAGCGCATAAAAGCCCGCGGCCTGGTTCCCTGCCGAGGTGCCGGTGGCCACCGTGGAGCCGAGTGTCCCCCAGTAGGCCGGCGACTCGGAGGGGACCACGCCGCGCAAGTAGTCCTCCACGTCCACCACGTTCAGGGTGCGCGGCGAGCCATTGTAGGAGGCGGCGGCTATTTGCCCGCGGTAGTAATAGGGCGTTCCGCCTTCGCAGACCGCCAGCGCATTGGAGTAGGTCTCCGTCGAGTAGGCACTGGTGTCCGGCGAGGCGACCGCGGAGGACTGGGCGACAGTTGCCACAGCCGACCAGGTCGGCGCGGTGGAGCAACCAGTGGTGTTGGTGGATTGGTCGATCTCCCAGGTGCCGGTGGAGTTAAGGTGCATCCGCACTTCGGCGCCCGCGGTGAACGTCGTCCCTGCAACGCTGAACGGAGAGGACGAGGTGACCACGATGTCCGAGCCGTCGTTGGCGGTCAGTATCACCCGGATGGGGACATTACTGGTCGACCCGATGGTGGTGTTGGAGTAGTAGTGCAGAAGTATCTGATTGGCGTTCCAGCCCCCCTCCAGGGCGTAGCCGAGCTGTCCCCACTGGCCCGCGCCTCGGCCGTGGCCCCAGCCGTGCCCGGTGAAGGTGACGCTGCCAATCGTGGAGGCGGAAGCGGGCGCCGCCGAGCTAACCAAGGCCGCCGAGGAGAGCACGGTTGCCAAAACCAGTCCGAGCACCACCATGAGCCTGGAAATCCCGTAACGCTGGAAGCGCCGCCTGGTGGACCCGGTTGCTTGAGCCTCGAGTTCCAACGACTTCGCCTCCTTGGCAAGAGCGCGCGCCCTGGGGCGCGCGGCTGATGAGTTCTGGGTTACATGGAAGTTTTCGGCCTCCCGAGAGGGCCACTTGAAGGAATGAGCCATCTTTCACCACAACCAGTGGTATTCAGCGCGCACCAAGACGTCCCCGAACCGCTCATCGGGAGGCATGTAAGCTGGATGCCGAGCCGACCCCACCGAGTCCAAGGAGTGAAGCTCCCTTGCCCGAGCAAAGCAAGCACGCCGACAAGTCCACCTCCGAGGAGTTCGGGCCCGAAGCCTCGACCGACCGCGTGGAGGAGTACCTGGAATTCGCGGCCGAGCCCGAGCCCGAGCCTGAGGACGCCGAGGCGCGCGCGTACATGCACTCACTGGAGCTGCGCATCGAGGCCGAGGTGGCCCGTCTTCGTTCCGAAGGCAAATACCCACCCTCGCTGGCAAGGCGGGTCAGAACCTATTACCGCACGCTTCTCCCCGACGGAGCGGCCTCGGGCGAGCGGGACTTCGACGCCGTTTTCAAGACGCTCGACCGCATCGCCTACATGGACGTGGACGTGCCCACGGCCAGCTCCAAACCTGGCGTCGCCTTCGTGAAGCGGTCACTTCGCACCCTGATGGCATGGTACCTCAACTACCTGGCCCAGCAGTTCAACAACTTCGCCACCAACCTCATCCACCTCCTCGGCATCGCCGACGTGCGCATCGCCGCCCTGGAGAACCGCTTCGACGCCTCCACCTTCCGCGCCACCGGACTGCTGGCGGCGACGGCGGCTGCGAAGGCCCAGGCCGCAACCGCCGCCCGCGTAGCCGAAGCCCTCTCCGGCACGCGGGGCCGGGTGCTGGTGGCCGAATGTGCCGACGGCGCGCTTCTTGCGGGCCTCGGAGAGGCGGGGCTGAACGCATACGGGGTGGAGAGCCACAGGGAGCTTCTCCAGGCGGCCGAAGCCCGAAACCTGGAGCTTCGCGAGGGCGGAACACTAGAGCACCTGGCCGGC
>JAJZLQ010000022.1 GCA_021850605.1 Actinomycetes bacterium | reverse complement strand
AATGTCTAGGTCATGGTGGAACTCTTGCTCGTTGGCTGCGGAAAGATGGGCCGAGCGCTGCTCGATGGAATAATCGCTTCCGGCGCCGTGCCCCCCTCTGAAGTGGTGGTGGTCGAGCCGGGCCGTGCGGCGAGAGACTCGGTCTCCGTCACATACCCTGAGATCACGCTGGCAGACGGCCCGGTTGCCGCCAGGACCTGCATCGTAGCCACAAAGCCCGGACAGGTGCCTGAGGTGGTTGGGTCGCTGGCCGGCGAGCCCCCTGAGCTTTTGATCTCGATAGCTGCAGGAGTGACCACCGCCAAGCTCGAGGAGGCTCTTGCATCCCCAAAGGCCGTTGTGAGGGCCATGCCGAATACCCCGGGGCAGATAGGCATGGGCGTGACAGCCATCAGTGCCGGATCGAACGCCGACCAATCCGCTCTCGAGGAGGCTGCGAGGCTTCTGCGTGCGCTCGGCGAGGTGGTGACCGTGCCCGAATACCAGATGGATGCGGTGACGGCGATCTCTGGTTCGGGCCCGGCGTACGTCTACTACATCGTGGAAGCGATGGTGGATGCGGCAATCGAGCTGGGGCTCGGCGCAGAACTTGCCGCCAAGCTCGCCGTGGCCACATTTGCCGGGTCAGCCGAGCTTTTGGCCCGGCGCCAGTACGACACCCGGTCGCTGCGGCTCGAGGTTTCCTCCCCAGGGGGGACCACCATTGCGGCCACCAATGCCTTCGATGTGGCCGGTGTCAGGGCCGGAATACGAGCCGGGATTAGAGCCTGCTACGAGCGCAGTGCTCAACTGGGCAGGGGCTGACTTCGGGCGGCTGGTGCCTTGGGTGGAGGGGTCGTCCTAATGGCGGCCAGGAGCCGAATCAAATCACGGCAATCGCGATGACCAAGATTACCGGAGAGGCGCTCATTGCCCTGAACGCCGAGTTGGGCAGCCCGTCGGCTCCAGCGATGGCTCTGCCTATCGCGATAAGCGCGTTGGCGTTTCGGAAGCCGCCGGTAGTGGTGCGCAGGAACGAAAGAACAGCTCTGGCGAAGACGGAGGCTGCTCCTCGGCCGGAGCCGGCCCCGCCGGAGATACGCGAAAACCGGCGAAGACTTCGGCCCATGAGTCGGGCGATGCCAGGGGAGGGGGGTGAGTGAAAGGGTTGGCCACTATTTGATGGACCATACCAACTTCGTACCCGGGTCTTTTGGACGGCAGTCTCTCGAAGGTTGATATCGCGAAGATGACCCAAAAAGCGTGCCATCGAAGCCGAGGCAACTTCCGCCACGGCCCCGTACCCAAGCTCTACCTTCCGGGTAAAACTTGCCTGGTGGTGTGGCGACAGCCGTACTGCGTTGCCGGCGGGATGAGTTGGCCGTGCGACGATGGCGCTTGGCGCTACCCGCCGACGCTTCGGTCTCGGGCGGAACCAACGGGGAGGGCCGCCCACCAGCTCCGAAGTGATCCGGGAAGCAGGCCTTGGAGGTAAGTGAAGATGGTGCTAATAGATGCTTGGCACGATTCGATAGAATCAAAGAGCTGGAATTCGTCGCTCCGGGTGGCGGTTGATTCGAGGAGGCCGGTTATCCGGCCACGCGATCGTCTCGCCGAGGGCGAGGAGGGTGTGTTCACGGCTTCTGTCCCGCCCGATCCCCGGCCTGTCGATGGAGACGTGCATGCCATCGCGAGCCACGATTGGGCGGTTTGCAAGTGAGCCTGGACGTCGCCTCCGAGGCGTCGCGCGAGCCGCGTATAGGAGTTGGGCGGCCTTGAATCCAAGGCAGGCTGTAGTTGGGAAAGAGGGCAGATGTCGGGAGAGTCGAGGGTGATGCTTGGGACCAAGCGCTCGGCCGCTTCGCCCTCGAGCCGGCCGGGTCCGGCTGGTGCGACCAAGCGATGGACGAAATAAAAGAATGCCACTTGTAGCGGTCGGAATTTCGCAGGCGGAGCTAAAGGACGAAGACTTTTCCAGCTTTGCCATTCCGGATACGGCGATTGAGCCTACTCTGCGGTGCTTGTCATCAGCGGAGCTCGTCGATGAGGTGGTGCTACTAACCACTTGCGCCCGTTCCGAAGTTTTTGCCGTGGTGGGCTCTTTCCACGCCGGCATCGACGACATCATCGGGCGATTGGCCGATGCACTGGAGGTGGGCCAGGAGAAGTTGGCCAAGTATGCCCACGTCTATTACGACGCCGGAGCAATTCGTCACCTCTTCAGGCTCGCCGGCGGGTTGGAGTCCCAGATCCTGGGCGAATCTGAGATCATCGGGCAGGTCAGGCGCTCGTTTGTGAGGGCGCATGACCTGCAGACCACTGGCTCATACCTCGAACGGCTGTTCCAACGTTCACTCGAGGTGGGTAAGAAGGTTCGCACCGACACCGCGATATCGCGTGGCACGACCTCATCCGCATATGCGGCCACCGAGCTCTTGACCCAAGTCCGGCCCGGTCTTGCCCGCGCGCTGGTCATCGGTGCCGGAGACATAGGTTCGAAGGTGGCTCAGGCACTGGTGGAGCAAGGGGTGGAGGTCCACCTCGCAAATCGCACCGGCAATAGGGCCGATCAGGTCGCGCTCCTGCTCGGTGCGGAGAGCGTCCCGCTTGAGTTCGCGCTGGCCAACCTGGCCCGCTACGATGCTGCAGTCTTTGCCACCGGATCCACCAGTTACCTGGTCGAGAAGGAGGCCGTTGCGTCACTGATTGCCAAGGAGGAGCGTTCTCGCGATCTCGTGCTGATCGACCTGGGCATGCCACGAAACGTGGATCCGGAGCTGGCGAAACTGGGGAGCGTCTCTTTGCTCGACCTTGAGTCGGTCTACTCCTACTTGGACGAGCAGATGGAGATCAGGCGGAGCCAAGTCGGCCTGGCAGAGGAGATCGTCGAGGCGGAAGTTGCCGACTTCGGCTCGAGGGCCGCCCAGAACGCCTCGATTGCCCCGACCATCGCTTCTTTCTACCAGATGGCCGAGAGCATCAAGCTTGCGGAACTCGCGCGCTTCCGCGCCAAGTTCTCCGACCTCGATCCGGCCCATGTGAAGGCGATCGAGGCCCTCGCGGGAGGAATCGTGGCCAAGGTGCTGCACCAGCCGGTTTCCCGTTTGCGCGAGACAAACCTGGAGAGGGCGGAGAAGCTGGCTGAGGCGCTCAGCTACCTTTTCGACCTGTGAACCGGCCTATCAGGATTGCAACCCGGCAAAGCGAACTCGCCCTATGGCAAGCTCGCAGCGTGGGTGACGCCCTTGGCGTTCCATACGAGCTCGTTCCAGTATCCACACACGGCGATCGCGATTTGAGCAGCTCCCTTGAGGTGATCGGCGGGCAGGGTGTCTTCGTCAAGGAGGTGCAGGCCGCGGTCTTGCGCCAGGAGGCGGACCTGGCGGTCCATTCGGCGAAGGATCTGCCCTCGGCCCAGGTCGAGGGCCTGACCATCGTGGCCTGCCCACGGCGGGGCGATATCCGCGACTCGCTGGTCGGCGCGAGCCTGGATGAGCTGGAAAGCGGTTCGGTGGTGGCCACCGGATCAGCGCGGCGTCGCGCACTTCTCTTGCGCAAACGGCCTGATCTCCAGGTCGTGCAGGCCCGGGGAAACATTAGGACTCGGCTGGAGCGTCGCCAGGGTGCAAAGGCCGTCATGGTCGCATATGCCGCATTGGAGAGACTCGGGATTGCCGGCCAGGCGCGCCAGATCTTCGAGGTCGAGGACTTCTGCCCCCAGGTTGCGCAGGGGGCGATAGCCGTCGAGGCCCGAATCGGAGACCTGCGAACCCTGGAGGCGGTGGCAGGCATCGACGACCCTGCCACGACGGCTGAGGTCACGGCGGAGCGCGCGATGCTGGCGGAGCTGGGCACGGGCTGCACGCTGCCGGTAGGCGCCTACGCCCGAGTGTGCGACGGCTCCATCGAGATATACGCAATGATCGCCTCGCTTGACGGTCTCCGGATGGTGGAGACCAGCATGGTCGGAACCGACCCCAAATCCGTTGGCGCCGCTGCCGGGCAGCGGCTGCTTTCCGGAGGGGGAGCCGAACTGCTGGCCAATGCGTAGGGTCCTGCACCTGGTGGTGTGGGCGATTGGCTGGGCAAGCGTGGAAGAAGATCAACCGTTGCCATACTCGCGTCAACCACCATGGTGTCAGCCATCAAAACCACCACCGGTGCCGGCCGCCTCGACCGCCTTTCCCGCCCGGTGGGCGGCCGAGCGCCTGTCATAGAGGCGGGCATACAGCGAGGTCATGAGTTCGGTCGTGTCCCGCACTAGGTCATCGTCAACTGCGGCGTTATCGACTACCACCATGCGGCGATTCTTGGCCTCCAGGGCGCCGGCCCCGGATTAGCCCCGAACCTGGCGACGCGGTCCCGGTGTTCGGCGATGATCGTGGTCATCCTGTCGTCCCGGAGTATCCCCCGGGAACTTGCGCCGCTTGCCATTGAGCGGGGGACCCAACCTCGGTCACCACCTGGTCGACCGAGTACCCGTCCGACGAACGGCCGAGGGCAAGACCAAGCGTGACGTTACGCGCTGTCTCAAGCGTCACCTCGGCCACGCGGTCTTCTCCCTGCTGAAGAACCTGTAAGTATTTCCTTGGCCGGCCCGAGGCAGGCTGGCAGAGTTGGTATCGGCACTTCGTGGTGGTTGTGGCTCCTGAAGAGCCTGGCTCCCTCTCGGGGGATGCACTTTGTGGGATTTGCCCAACCACCACGGAGGCCGGTGCCAACCCGGCCCACGACGATGGCTTGATCAGAAGCTTGCCCAGCCTTTATGGCTGTGGCTCATTACAGGATTGCCTCGCCGTGAATCTCGCCGGGCCGACACCGGCCACGATGACGTGCCCTGAGTGAGAGGAGACGCCACCATGTCCATTGTGGCAGAACACTTCGCCTTTGTCGTGGGAGTGGACACCCACGCTCGTTCCAACACCTATGCGATCATCACAACCCGGACCGGAGCGCGGCTGGATGCCGCCGCGTTTCCCAACAGTCAGGCTGGGATCGCCCGGGCGCTCTCCTGGATGATGCGCCGATGTGGAGAAAACCATCCGCTTCTCGTGATCGAGGGCATCGGCTCCTACGGGGCCGCCCTCAGGCGAGCTGCAGTCAGCCAGGGTCTCGAGGTGGTGGAGCCCTTGCCGTATTCGCCTCGTCGTCGGGGAGCAAAGGACGACACCATCGATGCCGAGGCGATCGGGCGCTCGGTGATGGGCGTCGATGAAGCAGTCCTGCGCCGGCCAAGGTCGGAGGATGCCATCCGCACCGGGTTGCGGGTGCTGGTAGTGGCACGCGAGGAACTGAACGCCGAGCGCACCCGCTCCATCAATGCCCTTACCGCCCTTGTCCGCTCGGTTGATCTCGGACTGGACGCTCGCCGCCCCCTCTCCAGGTCCCAGATCTCGACCATTGCCCGGTGGCGAACCCGCAACGAGGATCTGGGGCTGGCCACGGCCAGGGCCGAGTCGACCAGGCTGGCCCGTCGGATCATCTCGGCCGAAGAGGAGCTCGGTCGCAACAAGATCGAGCTCGCCGAACTGGTTGCCGCCTCGGGATCCGCTCAGCTACTCAACGAGGTGGGCATAGGTGCCGTAAACGCAGCCGTCATCCTGGTGGCCTGGTCCCATGGCGGGCGTATCCGCTCCGAGGCCGCCTTTGCGTCCCTCTCCGGTACTTGCCCCATTCCCGCCTCCTCGGGCAACACCGAGCGCCACCGCCTCAACCGCGGAGGCGACCGGCGTCTCAACCGGGCGCTCTCATCCATCGCCCTTACCCGGATGTCCCATGACCCAGAAACCAGGGCCTACGTGGAGCGCAGGAAGTCGGAGGGAAAGACTCCCAAGGAGATAAGGAGATCGCTGAAGCGCTATATCGCCCGGCAGGTCTATCGACGGTTGAGCAATCCGCCCGAGATCGCGCTGGCGAGTTGACAAGACATAGAAGCATCCCACCTACGAGGATCTCGGGGCTCGGCTTTCCCAACCCGAACAGCA